>NZ_NWMQ01000010.1:0-117888 GCF_002901215.1 Paracoccus sp. SY
TAAGGTTGTTCAGAGCCGACTCGTTAAGCGACAGGATTGCAGGCTAGCACGGCAAGGGCTGCGGGCGATGCCGGAAATGCCTCGGTTTTTATCGGTCGCCGTTAACCGACCGGAAACCGAGGCGCGCGATGATGGCGCATGTCGCGCTATCTCCGCCCCCGCCTGCCCGGCGTCCCGATCTTCTTCACCGTCGCCCTGGCGCAGCGGGGCAGTCGGCTGCTGGTCGATGAGGTTGATCGCCTGCGCGAGGCGGTCAGGGCGACGCAGGCTGAACCGCCATTCGGGATAGAGGCATGGGTCGTGCTGCCGGATCACCTGCATTGCCTCTGGCGCCTGCCCGAGGGGGATTGCGATTATTCGACCCGGTGGCGGTTGATCAAGGCGCGCTTCTCTCGGGGCTTGCCAGCGGGACCGTTACGCGGCAGCCATGTGGCGGGGCAGGAACGCGGCATCTGGCAGCGCCGGTTCTGGGAACATCATATCCGCGATGACGAGGATCATGCGGCGCATCTGCGGTATTGTTGGTTCAATCCGGTGAAACACGGCTATGTGGAACGGCCCGAGGATTGGCCGTATTCGTCATTCCACCGCGACAAGGCCGCCATAAAAGTGGCGTGGGGTGCGTGCTTGCACGCATTGTGTGTCGGTGAAGTGGGAGGGAAGGGTCATAGTATGGGCGAGCAGACCGCCCGGATGATCGTGCAACCCGTAGGGTGCGTGTTCATACGCACGGTTGGCAACGGCGGCGAGGAAGCGGTGCGTGCAAGCACGCACTACGCTTGCTTCCCCACCGCCTACTAGGCAAATGCCCTTCCAATAACCTTGAATACATTTTTAAACGATGAAAGCTCTTTTTCAGTCAGTTCTGATGACTTAAAGGCTTCTAAGTATTTCTTTTTTAACTCAGCAGACGCTTCGTTGCGAACTTTGGAGCTAGCCGACTGAAGTTTCGTAACTAGAGGGATATTACTCCCATAAACATCACCCCGAATCCGATCAGGAAGAAGCCCTTCAATGCACTGCGCACCATCAGCATCCACTCCAATCCAGCAATAATGCGTATTTTGAACCAAGCCGAGCCTTTGAAGGGATTTCTCAGCCTCATCTCTGCAGTCCAAGTCAAAGGTTATAAATATTTTTGCAAACTTTTCAGTCATGAACTTAAGAAGCTGCGTATTTTTTAGGGAATCCTTACCCCCGTAAGATACAACCTCTACATCAGGTGGAATGTGATAAATTTCAGGATATTTTTTCTTTATGAACTCAAAATACTCTTTATCAATAGCCCCTTCAACTAAGACCACGCGGGATTTAGCTGACGAAAAAACCTCGTGCCACGCAGGAAACTCGGCGCTTGCAACTCCAAGAATGCGGCTGAATGGCTGCATCCAATTACTAGCAGATACATCCACCACCTCTGCCGCACGTGCCTTTCCGCGAGTAAGCTTACGCTCAATGAGAATATTTGCCGGCGGATCACTTTGATTCAGCATATATGGACTATGAGTTGTCGCCAATATTTGTATATTGAACTCCCGTGCCAAATCAGAAAGAACACGACCAAATTCAGCTTGCGCAGAAGGATGCAGGAAACTTTCCGGTTCCTCAACAAGAACAAGCGGCGCTGATCTATTCTCTGGGCTGTCTGAATTGCTTAAGCGAACCGCCTCTAGAACGGAAATCATTATCCGCGTTCTATTTTGTGTTCCAGCGCCCCAGTCAGAGAGAGGAACCTCCACGCTCTTGTCAGTCAGTTTAACTGAGATTGGTAAACGAGAGGATGAGCGATCAATTGTTGCGAGCTCTACCTCATATTTATCTTTAAGCTTCCCCAAGAGTTCTGTTAAGTTTTCTTTATGCTTCTTTGCTGCTTGCTTTACTCGTGTCTGCAGAGACTTTTCGGCTTCCTGTATTTTTTTTCGCTCGTCTCCCGAAAGGTGCATGTCAAACATCTCTGAAAGAGTATCGCCAAAATAGTAGTAGGCGCGCCTCTCAGCGTCGGTAGAGTTATGAACAACCAAGTTATGCGAATTTTGCAATTTCTTTAGTATTTCGCTCGCCTCTTGCCCAACCACCGGCTTTCCTTGAACAGTGCACTCAAGACTGGATGTATCTTGGGTAGAAAATTTTTCACGCAGAGATATTTTAACGCTGCTTCCTAAATCAGCAGCCTTAATTATTCTTTCAACAGTAAAATAGACCTATGAGTCCCGATCTTTATCGAGGTCTAGAGTAATAGCTACCTCACAGTGATCTTCTGTCACCCACTGCGTTTTATCCTTTGCCAAGTCTATGCGTGTTGAACGAGGAGAGTAGATATCTCTATCATTTTTCTCCAAAAAATGCCTGATAATCTTAACAATGGCCGTTTTCCCAGCATTGTTTTCGCCAGATATCGTACAATATCCAGAGGAGAATTTTACTGAAAAGTCTTGGAGAGTACGGAAATTTTTTGCCTCTAACGAAACGATTTTCATTCCTTACCCATCCATCTTCAACGCCTGAATAAACGCCGTCTGCGGGATCTCCACTTTCCCGAACTGGCGCATCTTCTTCTTGCCGGCCTTCTGCTTCTCCAGCAGCTTCTTTTTCCGCGTCGCGTCGCCGCCATAGCATTTGGCGGTCACGTCCTTGCGCATCGCCGACAGCGTCTCGCGCGCGATCACGCGGGCGCCGATGGCGGCCTGGATCGGGATCTTGAACATGTGCCGGGGGATCAGTTCCTTGAGCTTTTCCACCATCACGCGGCCACGGGCCTCGGCGCGGTCGCGGTGGACCATGATGGACAGGGCGTCCACGGGCTCGTCGTTGACCAGGATCGACATCTTGACCAGGAAATCCTCGCGGTATTCGCTGATCTGATAGTCGAAGCTGGCATAGCCCTTGGTCACGGATTTCAGGCGGTCGTAGAAGTCGAAGACGACCTCGGCCAGGGGCAGGTCATAGACGACCATGGCACGGTTGCCGGCATAGGTCAGGTCGAGCTGGATGCCGCGGCGGTCCTGGCACAACTTCAGCACGTCGCCCAGGTATTCGTCGGGGACCATGATCGTGGCCTTGATGCGCGGCTCCTCGATATGGTCCACATGGGTCAGGTCGGGCATGTCGGCGGGGTTGTGCAGGTCGCGCACCTCTCCGTCGCGCATGTGCAGCTTGAAGACCACGCTGGGGGCGGTGGTGATCAGGTCCAGGTCGTATTCGCGTTCCAGTCGGTCGCGGATCACCTCGAGGTGCAGCAGGCCCAGGAAGCCGCAGCGGAAGCCGAAGCCGAGGGCGGCCGAGGTCTCCATCTCGTAGCTGAAGGAGGCGTCGTTCAGGGCCAGCTTCTCGATGGCGTCGCGCAGAGCCTCGAAGTCGTTGGCATCCACCGGGAACAGCCCGCAGAAGACCACAGGCTGGGCGGGCTTGAAGCCCGGCAGAGCCTCGGATGCGCCCTTCTTCTCATGGGTGATGGTGTCGCCCACGCGGGTGTCGCGGACCTGCTTGATGGAGGCGGTGAAGACGCCGATCTCGCCCGGACCCAGTTCGGCGATGTCCACCATCTGCGGGGTCAGCACGGCCAGCTTGTCGATGCCATAGACCGCGCCGGTCTGCATCATCTTGACCCGGTCGCCCTTGCGGATCACGCCGTCCATGACGCGGATCATCACGACGACCCCCAGATAGGCGTCATACCACGAATCCACCAGCATGGCTTTCAGCGGCGCGTCGCGGTCGCCCTTGGGGGCGGGCAGGCGCGTCACGATGGCCTCCAGCACGTCGGGGATGCCGAGGCCGGTCTTGGCGCTGATGGGAATGGCGTCCGAGGCGTCGATGCCGATCACCTCCTCGATGTTCTCCTTGACGCGGTCGGGTTCGGCCGCCGGAAGGTCGATCTTGTTCAGGACCGGCACGATCTCGTGGCCCGCGTCGATGGCCTGGTACACGTTGGCCAAGGTCTGCGCCTCGACCCCCTGGGAGGCGTCCACGACCAGCAGCGATCCTTCGACCGCGCGCATGGACCGGCTGACCTCGTAAGCGAAGTCCACATGGCCCGGCGTGTCGATCAGGTTCAGCACATAGGTCTGCCCATCACGCGCCGGATAGCTGATGCGGACGGTGTTGGCCTTGATGGTGATGCCGCGTTCCCGCTCGATATCCATGCTGTCCAGCAGCTGGGCCTTCATGTCGCGTTCGGCGACAGTGCCCGTCAGCTGGATCAGCCGGTCGGCCAGGGTGGATTTGCCGTGGTCGATATGGGCCACGATGGAGAAATTGCGGATCAGGGAAAGCTCGGTCATGGCCGGGCTATACAAGGGCTTTGGCCCTGCGGGAAGGGGATTTTGCAGCCCTTACACTGCGGCAAGACGCGCCCGCCGCAGGCGCGCCTCTCGCCACATGGAATAGATGCCGGCGCCCGCGATCAGGGCGGCCCCCAGCAGCGTCGCCGCATCGGGCCGTTCGCCGAAGATCGCGACCGCCAGCAGCATCGCGAACAGCAGCCGGGAATAGCGGAAGGGCGCGATGGCCGAAATCTCGGCCAGGCGGGTGGCGACGACCATGGTGATATAGCCCAGAAGACCGAAGCACAGGGTCGCCGCCATCAGCGCCCCCTGCCCCGGCGTGGGCAGCACGGCCTGCTGGCCGCCCAGCAGCATCAGCGCCAGGCCCGCCAGACCCATCGAGCCGAAGGCCCCCGCCGACAGCAGGCCCGACCCCACCTCGGGCGGCAGGCGGCGGGTCACAAGGTCGCGCACGGCCAGCGTCATCACGGCGATGATCGCCAGGACGGAACTGAATTCGAAGGCGGCGGTGCCGGGTTTCACGATCAGCAACACGCCCGCAAAGCCCACCGCGATGGACAGCCAGCGGCGCCAGCCGACCTGCTCGCCCAGGAAAAGCGCCGCACCCAGCGTCATCAGCAGGGGCTGCGCCTGCAGGATGGCCGAGGCGATGGACAAATCCCCCGTGGCAAGCGCGGTGACGAAGGTGACGGCGCAGATACCCTCGCACAGGTTGCGCAGGGCGACCTGGGGGCGCAGCAGGTGGCGCAGGCGCAGCCCCTCGGGACCGACGGCGATCCACAGGCCGAAGACGACCATGCCCGCAAAGCCGATCACCGCCAGAAGCTGGCCGGTGGGAATGCGGCCCGACAGGCCTTTCAACAGCGCGTCCTCGGCCGCAAAGGCGGCCATGGCCAGCACCATCAGCAGGGCCGCGCGCAGGTTATGCATGGCCTTCCTCCAGCCGGGCGACCAGGGCGGGAAGCCCGGCGATGGTTTCCAGGCGGTGCGCGCGGGGATGGTCGGGCGCATCCGCATGTTCGACGGCCCAGGTCATCGCGTGCGGGATGAAGACGCCGTGTCCGCCCAGTTCAACGACCGGCAGCACGTCGCTTTTCACCGAATTGCCGACCATCACGAAATCCTCGGGCGCGACACCTGCGCGGAACAGCACGCGGGAATAGGTTTCGGGCGACTTGTCGGCCAGGATCTCGACGGCATCGAAACGTTCAGCAAGGCCCGATGCGGCGATCTTGCGTTCCTGGTCGATCAGATCGCCCTTGGTGATCAGGATCAGCCGGTGCCCGGCCAGGGCGTCCAGCGCCTCGGGAACGCCGGGCAGCAGATCGACGGGATGGGCCAGCATCTCTTGCCCCAGTTCCAGGATGCGACCGATGGCGCGACCGTCGATGCGCCCGTCGGTCAGTTCGATCGCGGTCTGGACCATGGACAGCATGAAGCCCTTGATGCCGAAGCCGTAACGCGCAAGGTTCGCGCGCTCCACGTCCAGCAGGCGGCTGGCGATGTCGGCGCCGTCCGCGTATTCGCCCAGCAGGGCCACGAATTCGCCCTCGGTCACGCGGAAGAAGGTCTCGTTTTCCCACAGGGTGTCGTCGGCATCCAGCCCGATCGCCTCGATCATCGCATTCCCCATGCCTTGCCCTTGCCGCCTTGCAGGATCATGCTGCACCCGACTTGTCAAACCCCCACTCACCCCCAACGAGGACAGCCATGACCTTCACCGTCCCCGACATGACCTGCGGCCATTGCAAGGCCGCCGTCGAGACCGCCATCGCAGATGCAGGCGGCCGCGCCACCGTCGATCTGGCGCAGAAGACGGTCACCGTCGAAGGCCTGGACCCGGACCGCGCAGCCCAAGCGATTCGCGATGCCGGATACGAGGTTTTGCAGGCAACGTCCTGACGGCGCGCAGGAACCCTGCCGCACACCGCCTGATTGAGCGGGCGGCCCGTTCCTGATAACATCACCCCCGGACGGGCATCGCAGACCGGGACAACCGGCCCCCGCCGAACAACATGAAATCGAGGAGACAGTCCATGCTCAACCGCATCGTCATTGCGGCCGCGGCCATCATGATGACCGCCCCCCTGGCCGTGGCAGGCCCCATCGACAGCGCCTGCGTCCGGTCCGAACGCGCCCGCGGCAATGCACCCCTGTGCGGCTGCATCCAGCAGGTCGCCAACCAGACCCTGTCGCGGTCCGACCAGCGCCGCGCTGCGTCCTTTTTCCGCGACCCGCACCAGGCGCAAGAGGTGCGGATGTCGAAAAGCGATGCCGACAACGCCTTCTGGGCACGCTACAAGCGGTTCGCCTCCCAGGCCGAGGCTTACTGCCGGTAGGCCGCCTTGCGCATCACCGTCCTGACCGGCGCGGGCATTTCCGCCGAAAGCGGGCTTGCGACATTCCGCGCCGTCAACGGCTTATGGGAAAACCACCGGATCGAGGATGTGGCGACGCCCGAGGGTTTTGCCGCCGATCCGGCGCTTGTCCATCGCTTCTACAACATGCGCCGCAAGGATGGCTCCGGCGCACGCCCCAATGCCGCGCATCTGGCCCTGGCCGATCTGGCGCGGCGGCATGACGTGACGCTGGTCACGCAGAACGTGGACGACCTGCACGAACGCGCGGGCAGCACCGATGTCATCCACATGCATGGCGCGCTGTCCGGCGCGCTTTGCGCGGCTTGCGGGCATCGCTGGCGCGCGCCGATGGTGATGCAGCCTGAAGACCCCTGCCCCGCCTGCGCCCGTCCGGCGACCCGGCCCGACATCGTCTGGTTTGGGGAAATGCCCTATCACATGGAACGCATCTGGGACGCCCTGGAAGGGTCCGACCTGTTCGCGGCCATCGGCACGTCCGGCAACGTCTATCCGGCGGCGGGATTCGCCCAACACGCCCGCCGCAACGGCGTCGAATGTCTGGAACTGAACCTGGACGCCAGCGCCAATGCCCGCGACTTCCACCGGCGCATCATCGGCCCTGCCAGCCGCACGGTGCCGGACTGGGTGGCATCGCTGGGCTGATTGGCCTTGCCTCATGACAGGTTTGTGAGCTAAAGGCGGCCCTGCCTCGGTTCCGGGTTGATCCCCGGTTAAAAGGGAACGCGGTGCGAATCCGCGACTGCCCCCGCAACTGTCAGCGGAGAGCGAGGCCGGATTGACGCCACTGGTTCCGCCCGCGGGATTGGGAAGGCCCGGCCAAGCGATGACCCGCAAGTCAGGAGACCTGCCGAACGCGATCACCCTGACGGCGCGCGAGGGGCGCGCCGGATACGGAAACTTCCGTCGTGGTGGTGTCGCTGTCCGGTGGGTTCATCCCCCTGGACGAACCGCATCGCGCCCGGGCCGCACGCATCGCCCGGGTTTCTGGAAGGATGTCTTTCGTGACGCCGAAACCCTTTTTCCTGTCCCTGACCGCAGCCCTGGCGCTGACGACCGCCCTGCCCGCCGCCGCCCAGGATGCCGCGGCAAGGCCCTTCGTCCTGGACGACCTGACCCTGACCGCCAATCGCGAACCGACCGAGCTCAGCCGCTCGGGCAGTTCGGTATCCGTGCTGACCAGCAAAGACCTGCAGGACAGGGCCAGCCAGCCCCTGACCCGCAGCCTGACCAAGCTGCCAGGGGTGACGCTGCGCCAGTCGGGGCCGCTGGGCACCCTTGGAGTGGTTCAACTGCGCGGCGCGCCCGCTCAATACCTGCCTGTGGTCATCGACGGGATCGAGGTGTCGGACCCCGCTGCCGACAAGACCTACTATAATCTTGGAGGCCTGGTCAGCGCCGGCATCGACCGTGCCGAACTGCTGCGCGGAGCGCAGTCAGCGCTTTACGGGACTCGTGCCGTGGCAGGCGTCCTGTCCCTGCAATCGCTGCGCCCGACCGAGGATGGCCTGCGCCACCATTTCGGGATCGAGGCAGGCACCTATGACACGCTGACCGCAAGCTATGGCGCGACGCTGCGCCAGGACGACTTGGACCTTGCATTTCACGTCAGCCATATCCGCACCGACGGCTTTTCGGCCAAGGACGAAAACGAGGGCAACTTCGAGGAGGACGGGTTCGAGGCGACGCGCCTGTCCTTCTATTCCGAACACCGGCTGCAGAACGGGGTGACAATCGGCTTCAACGGGTTCTGGGAAGACAGCACCGCGGATTTCGACGATTTCCAAGGTGACGTGCCAGGCACGCCGGGCAACGACTATACCGAAAGCGAAAGCTATGGCCTGCGCGGTTTTGCCCGATTCACCACCGGCGCGGTCGATCATGACCTTTCCCTGACCCGTTATCGCATCCAGCGGAAATCATATCAGGATTTCGCCGCTCCTACCTTTCTGCCGGACGTCGTGGAAACCAGCGAGTTCGTCGGCACCCGCACCAAGCTGTCCTGGCAGGGCGCAACCGATATCGGCCAGGGCGTCCGCGCCGTCTTCGGTGCGGATACCGAGAAAGAGGAAGTCGCGGACAAGGGCAATGCCCGCATCAACGGGGTCTTCGTGGAAACGACCGCTGCCTTGGGGGACCGCTTCGACATCACCACCTCGCTGCGCCGCGACGACCATTCGCGCTTTGGCGGGTTCACTTCGGGGCGGGTCGCAGCCGTTTATCGCGCCGACAATAACCTGCTGTTCCGTGCGGCCCTTGGCAACGGCTTCCGCGCGCCGTCGCTTTACGAACTGTTCAGCGAATTTGGCGATGCTTCGCTTGAACGCGAAGAAAGCCGCACCTACGAGGTCGGGGTCGAAAAGCAATGGGGCGACAGCCATCTGCGGGCCACGGCTTTCTGGCTCAAGGCAGAGAACCTGATCGGGTTCGATCCTGCCGCGACGGCCTGCGGCCAACCCTTCGGCTGCTATGCCCAGGTGCCCGGCACCACCCGCCGCCGGGGGGTGGAAATCGATGGCCGTTATGCCTTCGGGACGGGCCATGCGCTGACCGCCAGCTATACCTTCATCGACAACCAGGCGAATGTCGAATGGGCCAGCGTGCCCGAACGCGTCCTGAACCTGGGGGCAGAGACGAGTTTCGCGACCGGCACCATGGCCGCGATCGAATTGCAGCATGTCGCCGGGCGGGCGGACGATCTGGACGACTTCACCACTGTCGATCTCAGCGTCAGTCATCCGGTCCGCGACAATGCCACCGCCTATCTGCGCCTGGAAAACGTCTTCGACGAGGAATACCAATGGGTGCGGGGCTATGGCACCTCGGGGCGGGCGGTTTATGCGGGGCTTCGTGCGTCGTTCTAGGACCATTCTGGCGGCGGTCCTGATCGCCGCCGCGGCCCTGCCCGCCGCCTCTGGATCGGCGGAGGCGGCCCCGCAGCGCGTGGTGTCGATGAACCTGTGCATCGACCAGTTGGCGATGATGCTGGCCGCGCCGGGGCAACTGGTCTCGGTCAGCAGTCTGGCGCAGAACCGGCGCTTGTCCCCCATGGCCGAACAGGCCGTCGCCCATGTGCCGAATACCGGGCGGGCCGAGGAGATCTATCTGCTGCGTCCCGACCTGGTGATCGCAGGGACCTATACGCCCCAGGCCACGATCGCGATGCTGCACCGCCTGGGATTGCGGGTCGAGATCCTGCCCCCGGCCGAGGATTTCGACGCCATCCGCGCCCAGATCACCCGGCTGGGCGCCCTGCTGGAAAGGCAGGCCGCCGCACGCGATCTGCTGGCCCGCTTTGACGCGGATCTGGCGGCGGCGCGTGCCCCGTCCGGGCGCGGCCGGGCGGCGCTGTATTATGCCAACGGCTTCACCTCGGGACCCGGCACCTTGGCGGGCTCAATCCTTGGCGCGGCGGGATACGACAATATCGCAGCGGATCACGGCATCTCGGCCACGACCCACCTGCCGATGGAATTGCTGGTGATGGCCCGGCCAGACCGGCTGATCACGGGCGCGACATGGCCGGGCCAGTCGCAGGGCGAGGCGATCCTCGACCATCCCGCGCTTGCCGGTATCGCCCCCACCGAAAGACAGGTCACCGATCGCGACTGGGTCTGCGGCACGCCCTTCGTCACGCGTGCCATCCGGTCGCTGAGATGAGGAAATGGTCCGTCACCCTGTCGGTGCTTGTGGGGGCATTGTTCCTGGCATCCCTGCTGACAGGACCGGCTGGCCTGCCCGCGATGGATTCGCTGCGGGCGCTGGCCTTCGGAGGCGACGGACCGATCCCCATCGTGATGCGGGAAATCCGCCTGCCCCGCGCGATCCTGGGACTGGCTATCGGCGCGGGCCTGGGCCTGACGGGGGCCGCGCTTCAAGGCTATCTGCGCAATCCCTTGGCCGAACCGGGACTGATCGGCATCTCGGGCATGGCGGCCCTGGGCGCCGTGATCGCGATCCAGACCGGGCTGTCGCTGGCCGCGATGTCGGCGCTGCCCCTTGCGGCCATGGCGGGGGCGACGGCGGGGGTGGCCCTGCTGGTGGCCCTGGCGGGTCCGCGCGGTGGGTCCGTGACGCTGATCCTGGCGGGGGTCGCGATCTCGGCCCTGGCGGGCGCGGGCACCGCCCTTGTGCTGAACCTGTCGCCCAATCCCTATGCCGCGAACGAGATCGTCTTCTGGCTGATGGGATCGCTTGCCGACAAGTCCATGCTGCATGTCTGGCTGGCGCTGCCGCCCATGGCACTGGGCGCCGGGCTGATCCTGTCGGTCCGCCGCGCGCTTGACGCGCTGACGCTTGGCGAGGCTGCCGCGCAGACCCTGGGCATATCGGGAACCGGGCTGCGCTGGCGCCTGATCGCGGGGACGGCCCTGGTCGTCGGACCGGCGACGGCCGTGGCGGGCGCCATCGGCTTCGTGGGGCTGGTGATCCCCCACATCCTGCGGCCCCTGGTAGGCGCGCGGCCATCCGCCCTGCTGCCCGCTTCGGCCCTGGGCGGGGCGGCGCTGCTGCTGGCGGCCGATGTCGCAGTGCGGCTGATCGTGCCGGATCGCGACCTGAAGCTGGGCGTGCTGACCGCCATCGTCGGCGCACCTCTGTTCCTGCACCTGATCTGGAAGACCCGCAGCGGGGGGCGCGTCTGATGGTCCTGCGGCTTTCCGGCCTTTCCGTCACCCGCCGCCGCCGTCCGGTGCTGCACGGCGTCAACCTGGCCCTTGGCAGCGGAGAGTTCGTGGGCCTGATCGGACCCAACGGCGCGGGCAAGTCATCCCTGATGGAGGCCGCGCTTGGCCTGATCCCCTTCACCGGCACCTCTAGCCTGGCCGCGATGCCAGCCGACCGGCGTGCGCGCCATGCCACCTATCTTCCGCAGTCGCGCGAGATCGCCTGGCCCGTCAGCGTCGAGGATCTGGTGGCCCTGGGACGCATCCCCTGGCCCGGCGGCGGGCGCAGCGGCGAAGACCGTGCCGCCATCGACGCCGCCATCGCCCGCATGGGGTTGGAGGCGTTTCGCAAGCGCACCGCCCTGCGGCTGTCGGGGGGCGAACAGAACCGCGCCCTGATCGCCCGTGCCCTGGCGCAGGACACGCCCATGCTGATCGCGGACGAACCCATCGCGGGCCTTGACCCGGCGCAGCAACTGGCCTGCCTGCGCCTGTTCCGCGACCTGGCGGCGGAAGGGCGGACCGTGCTTGCCTCGATCCACGACCTGGGGCTGGCGGCGCGGTTCTGCACGCGGCTGGTGCTGCTGTCGGGCGGGCATGTGCTGGCGGACGGTCCCGCCGATGCCGTGTTGGGCGACGACCTGTTGCGCCGCGCCTTCGGCATCACCGTGCGCCGGGTCGAGACCCCGGACGGTCCGGCGATCCTGCCGGTCTAGGCCATGGCGGCCAGAACCTCATCCGTCAGGGCCGCGATCTCGTCCCGCGCGGGGCCGCTGGTGGCACGTTCCAGGGCGGCTGTGCCCTGGCCCAGCGTCTCGGCGTAAAGCACCCGATTGGCGACCTGGGTTCCTGCCACATCGGCGCCCAGGTCGGCGGCCTTCTGCGCGACCTCGGCCGACAGCCGCGTGTTGGGACGCACCCGGTTCATCACCACCAGCACCGGCGCCTTTTCGCGCCGCGCCAGATCCAGCACGCCTTCGGTCGCCCAAAGATCGACATGGCTGGTGGCGACCGGCACCAGTACCAGATCGGCCACCCGCAGCGCCGGGCGCAGGTCGCTGTCGATCTTGGGCGGTGTGTCGATGATCACGAAATCGAACCGCTTCTTCAGCTTCTCGGATTCGTAGCTGGCCCCCCAGGCGGACGAGGTGGAGAAATCCATCGCCTCATCCTCGCCCCGCGTCTGCATCCGTTCGATGAACCAGCGGCCCAGGCTGCCCTGCGGGTCGGTGTCGATCAGGGCCACGGAATGGCCCCGCCCATGCAGGCTGACGGCCAGGTTGACGGCCAGCGTCGTCTTGCCCGATCCACCCTTCTGCTGCGCGACCGTGATGATCCTGCCTGCCATCGCCCTCTCCTGCCCTCGGGGTTGACGGAAGGTTAGCGGTCGGGCGCTGCCATTGCACGGGTTATTTCGCAGGCGCAGCATCCGTGTTGAAGACGGCCTGGACTTCGTACATCACCGGCTCGAAGCTCTTGCACATGCCGTTGATGTCGCGGTTCCGGCGCCGCATTTCGTCGCTGCGCAGCATGGCCTGGTAATCCTTGCGATCGCGCCATTGCGAATAGGTCGCGATGCGGGTCTGCGCATCGTTCAGGTGGATCGCCCCCGACACGAAGCCCGGCTGGCGGCGGATCACCTGGTCCCAGGCCTCGGTCAGCAGATCCAGCACGTCATGGGCGCTGCCGGGCGTCACCTCGAAGGTGGTGATGACGGTCTGTCCATCGAAATCGGGGCGGATGTCGGGCATGGCTGGCGTCTCCTGTCGCTTGCAGGGCCAGCCTAAGGCCGAATCGCGCTGCCCGCCAAGCGCCAGCCATTGCCGCCCGCGCAGGGATGTGCATGGTCGGGCCAGGATTGAAGGAGAAGCGGATGATCCCGGTATTCGACGGCCACAACGATTTCCTGCAACGCGTGGTGACAGGGGGCACCGGGGTCTGGCTGGACGGCGATGGCACGGGCCATCTGGACCTGCCGCGGGCGCGCGCAGGCGGGATGATCGGCGGGTTCTTCGCGATCTGGATCCCCTCGCCCCAGGGGCCGAACGACTCCGCCGCCGTGGCGCTGATGGAAAACCCGCCCTTCGCCATGCCGCTGCCGGAACAGATCCCCTTTGCCCAGGCCCTGCCCCATGCCTTTGCCCAGGCCGCGGCGCTGAAGGCGCTGGAACGGACCGGCACGCTGGACATCGTCACCACCGCGCGCGGCATCCGCGAAACCGTCGCTGCGGGCCGCATCGCCGCGATCATGCATATGGAGGGGGCAGAGGCGATTTCCGACATGGACGCCCTTCACCTGTGGCACGCGGCGGGCCTGCGGTCCCTGGGGCCGGTCTGGTCCCGGCCGACCGCCTATGGCCACGGCGTGCCTTTCGCCTTTCCCTCCTCGCCCGACACCGGGGACGGGCTGACGGATGCGGGCAAGACCTTGGTCCGCGAATGCAACAGCCTGCGGATCATGCTGGATCTGTCGCACCTGAACGAGGCGGGCTTCAACGATGTCGCCGCCCTGTCCGACGCGCCGCTGGTCGCCAGCCACAGCTGCGTCCACAGCGTCAGCGAAAGCAGCCGCAACCTGACCGACCGGCAGTTGCAGGTGATCGCCGACAGCCGCGGCTTGGTCGGGCTGAACTTCGCCTCCAGCTTCCTGCGGGAAGACGGGCGGCGCCTGCCGCTGGAGGGCTTCGACACGATGTTGCGCCACCTGGACCGGATGCTGGCGATGCTGGGCGAGGATGGGGTAGCCCTGGGGTCCGATTTCGACGGCGCCCTGATGCCGCGCGACCTGCCCGATGCCGCCGCCCTTCCCGCCCTTCTGGCCCAAATGGAAGCGCATGGCTATGGCGAGGCCTTGATCCGCAAGATCGCCAGCGAAAACTGGATCAACCTGCTGGAACGCACCTGGGGGGAATAACCCCCTTCATTCATTCTGGGCGAAATATCCTGCAGGGGGTCCGGGGGACGCAAAGTCCCCCGGCTGTCGCGGGACGCTATTCCGTTGTCGTCTGCGCATCCGTGACGGGCGTTGCCTGCGCCACGGCGATCAGCTGCGCCAGTTCGGGATCGGCATTCAGATCGGCAAGGGCAAAGCTGCCCGTCACCTCCTCGGGCGACAGCTTGATGTTCTTGACCACCTGCGGGCCGGGCGCCGCCGGACCAAAGGTCTGGCCGTTGACTGCGAAATAGACGGCCCCGGAATTCCCCGTGCGCAGCAAGGGCGGCTCCTCCAGGGCGGGCAGCGTGAAGCGTTCGCCCGCATCCATGATCTTTTCCAGCAGAACCGTCCCGTCGGCCGACGTCACGCGCACCCAGGCAGGCCGCGCCGCTAGCAGTTCCAGCGCGGGGGCATCGGGCGCGACGGTGATCGCGGCCGCCGCCTCCTCGGGCATGGCCGGGCCGAATTCGACCGCCCCGGCCTCGGCCAGGGCGCGCTGGATGGCGGTCGCGGTCTCGGGAACGGCCTGCGCCTCGCCCGTCGGGGCAGGGACCGACGTCAGGCCAGGGTCGATGGCCGCGATGGGACCGTCGCGCGCGGTCAGGACCGGCGCTTCCAGGATCTGCGGGCGATAAAGCCTGTCCAGCCCTTCGGGCTGCGGCAAAGCCTGCGCCAGATCGGTGGTGTCGGACAGATCCAGGGCGGGTTCGGCCATGCCGGCACCCTCGACCGGATCAAGCGCGGTCACGACGCCCGGCGCATTCTCGCCCGGGGTCAGGGTCACGCGCTGGACCTCTTGCAGGACGGCCCAGCCGCCATAGCCCAGTCCACAGACAAGCGCGATTAGCACCAGCACTGCGCCGACCGCGCGCGGCTCGATGTCGGACCAGAAGCTTTCCTGCTGGGGAATGAACAGCGCCTTGGGATTGGCCAGGGCCTCGACCGGATCCGAGGGCCGCTTCAGCGGCTTGGGGCCCGCCGCCGCCTGGGCCATGCCATGCGTGGGCTGGAAGCCGGATTCCAGGCAGAACCGCCGAAAGGTCCAGTCGGGATCCATCCCCAGATAACGGGCATAGGACCGGACATAGCCCGACACGAAGCTGGGCGCGTCAAAGGCGGTGATGTCGCAATTCTCGATCGCGGCAACGTAAGAGGCACGGATGCGCAGTTCGCGCTGCACATCCAGAAGCGACTTGCCCAAAGTCGCCCGTTCGCCCCGCATGATATCGCCAAGACGCGTATCATCGTCGAGGAAATGATGCACTTCCTCCACCTGCGAAATCTCCTCTGCCGGGTTCTCAGCCCGCAGCCTGCTCATTTTCTGTCTGCCTCATTGCCCGATTAAGGAACACCGCCACGAATCAAACGGTTCCTCGTTTTTCTTATATCGAGCTTATCACGCAGGCGAGAGCAGTTCACTCGTGGAATGCGTTACGCGCTCATTTCCTGTCGGTTGAGCGCGCAATGAGACCACAACCTGTCCATGGCCTTGACCAGATGGTCGATCTGGCGCGGCGCATGAACCGGCGAGGGGGTGAAACGCAGCCGTTCGGTACCGCGCGGAACGGTGGGGAAGTTGATCGGCTGGACATAGATGCCATAGTCGCGCAGCAGCATGTCCGACAGCATCTTGCAATGGACCGGATGGCCGACATGGACCGGAACGATGTGGCTGCCGTGGTCGATGATGGGCATTCCCAGCGACTTCAGCCGCATCTTCAGGATCCGCGCGTGCAACTGCTGCGCATCGCGCAGGTGCTGGCCCTCGGCGCCCTTCAGGAACCGGATCGAGGCCGCGGCACCCGCCGCCACAGCAGGCGGCAAGGACGTGGTGAAGATGAAGCCCGGCGCATAGGACCGGATCGCGTCCACCATCTTGGCGCTTGCCGCGATATAGCCGCCGAAGACCCCGAAGGCCTTGCCCAGCGTGCCGTTGAAGATGTCGATGCGGTCCATCAGCCCGTCGCGTTCGGCCACGCCGCCGCCGCGGGGGCCATACATGCCGACCGCATGCACCTCGTCCAGATAGGTCAGGGCGTTGAATTCGTCCGCCAGATCGCAGATCGCCGCGATGGGACCAAAGTCGCCGTCCATCGAATAGATGGATTCGAACGCGATCAGCTTGGGCAGGGTCGGATCGTCGGCTTCCAGTAACTGCCGCAGATGCGCAAGGTCGTTGTGGCGGAAGATGCGCTTGGCGCCGTCGAACCGCTTGATCCCCTCGATCATGGACGCGTGGTTCAGTTCGTCCGAATAGATGATCAGGCCGGGGAACAGCTTGCGCAGCGTGGAAAGCGTCGCGTCGTTGGCGATATAGGCGCTGGAAAAGACCAGGGCGGCTTCCTTGCCGTGCAGGTCGGCCAACTCGGCCTCGAGCCGCTTGTGATAGATGGTCGTGCCCGAGATGTTGCGCGTGCCGCCCGAACCGGCGCCGACGGCGTCCAAGGCCTCGTGCATCGCCGCCAGCACCACCGGATGCTGGCCCATGCCCAGGTAATCGTTGCCGCACCAGACGGTGATGTCCTGCTTTTCGCCATCGGGGCGCGTCCAGACGGCTTGGGGAAACTGGCCCTTCACCCGCTCGATGTCGATGAAGGTCCGGTAACGGCCTTCCTCGTGCAGCCGACCGATAGCCTGGTCCAGGGCGGCATCATAATTCATTGCGGGCGTTCCCTTGCATAGCTGGCTGGGGGCAATCATTGTCAGATCGCGCGCGGTCTGACGTTGATACATGTCAAATGACGCGAATGACAGGTTAAAATTGTCGCACGTGGACCAAAGGACCATTGTGAATACTTAGAAAACGACTCGGAAAGACAAAGGACGACATGGCACAGGATACCAGATTGGACGCGGTCTTGCACCGGCTGGATGAAGGATTGGATGCGGCCCTGGACCGGCTGGCGGCCTTTCTGCGCATTCCCTCGATCTCGACCGATCCGGCCCATGCGGGCGATGTGCGGGCCGCCGCCGCGTGGTTGCGGGACGAACTGGCCGGGATCGGGTTCCAGGCCGAAATCCGTGACACGCCGGGGCATCCCATGGTGATCGCCCGGTCGCAGCCGGGCGGCGCGCGGCCATTGCTGTTCTATGGCCATTACGACGTGCAGCCGGTCGATCCCCTGTCGCTGTGGGACCACCCGCCCTTCGACCCGGTGATCGAGGACACGCCTGCGGGCCGCGTGATCCGCGCACGGGGTGCGTCGGACGACAAGGGCCAACTGATGACCTTCGTCGAAGCCTTCCGCGCCTGGCGCGAGGTCCATGGCGAATTGCCCAGCGACCTGATCCTGCTGCTGGAGGGAGAGGAGGAATCCGGCTCGCCATCCCTGCGGCCCTTCCTGCACGAGAATGCCGATGAGCTGCGCGCCTCGCTGGCGCTGATCTGCGATACGGAACTGTTCGGCGGAACGCGCCCGGCCATCGTCACGCAGTTGCGCGGACTGGTGGGCGAGGAAGTCGTGATTCGCGGCGCCGACCGCGACTTGCATTCGGGCCTGTTCGGCGGACTTGCGGCGAACCCCATCATGGTGCTGGCCCAGGCGCTTGCGGCGCTGAAGGACGGGGATGGCCGCGTCACCCTGCCCGGCTTCTACGACGGCGCAGATGACCTGACCCCCGAGTTGCGCCGCGACTGGGAGTCGCTTGGCTTCGACGCGGGCGCGATGCTGGGCCGCGTGGGCCTGTCCCATCCCATCGGCGAGGCGGGCCGGATGCCGGTCGAGATGGCCTGGAACCGCCCCACGGCGGAAATCAACGGCATCACCGGCGGCTATACCGGCGAAGGCTTCAAGACCGTGCTTCCGGCCGAGGCGCGGGCCAAGGTCAGCTTCCGCCTGACCGGCCGCCAGGATCCCGCCCGCATCCGCGCGGCCTTCCGCGACCATGTCCGCAGCTTCCTGCCCGCCGATTGCACGGTCGAGTTCCACGAACACGGCGGCAGCCCGGCCAGCGTCATGGATACCTCGGATCCGGCTTTCGCGGCGGCACGGGCGGCCTTGGGCGATGAATGGGGGCAAGAGGCCGCCTTTATCGGCAGCGGCGGATCCATTCCCATCGCGGGGGATTTCAAGACCATCCTGGGCATGGATTCCATGCTGATCGGCTTTGCCCGCGACGACGACCGCATCCATTCCCCGAACGAGAAATACGACATCCGCAGCTTCGCCAAGGGCGCCCGGTCCTGGGCACGCATCCTGGCCGCGCTTCGCTAGACACGGCAAAGGGCGGGGAAATCCCCGCCCTCATCTTCTGTGCCCAAATATCCTGGGGTGAGGCTCGGAACGAGCCGAGGGGCGAAGCCCCTTACGCCTTCGGCCGGCAATAGCTCTGGCTGCTGGTCCAGGCCGCGATGTCGGCGCGCTTGGACGCGTTGCGCAGGGGCGCCCAGTCCCGCGCGATGCCGCGCCAGCCGTTGCCGTCATGGGCGACCGCGTTGTCCCGCGCGACCTGGCGCGACATGATCTTGACCGCGCAGGACATGTTGTCGCCGCCGTTCTTGATGTTGCCGTCGCAGCCATAATTGCGCCAGGTCGCGGGCGCGATCTGCATCAGGCCCAGCCATTTCCCGCCGCCGCCGCTGGCCTGCGGGTTGTAGGTACTTTCATGCTTGGCCACCGCCGACAGCAGGCCCGCCCAGAAAGCCTTGCGACCCGTGGTGTTCAGTTGTTCATAGTTCGGGCAGAAGCTGTCGATGTCGCCCGGCACGCGCGACAGGATCGTGACCCCTTCGCGGTCCAGGGCCGCCAGCGTCGCCTGCGTCCACTGCTCGGACCCGGTTGCCTGACCCCACCGCATCGGCGGCTTGACGGCAAGCTGCATCTGCTGCGCTTCTGCCTCGGCCTTGGATTGGGACTGCGGGGTCATGGTCGACTGGCACGCAGCCAGGAAAGCCAGGGCGGCGAGTGGAAGGAGCGCAGCGCGCATCAGGGCCTCGGGGGTTGTTTCGTTGAACAACCCCATATCCCGGTTGGAAAATCTGGCAAGACGGCAGCAAAATCATCGGCGGCAACACGCCAAGCTGCAGAATTCCGATGATCGGAAATCCGCCGACGGTCTGTTTTCAAAGCCGTTTGTTAACCATTTACGTCATTTTCGCGGCCGGATCGGCAACTTGTCGCTGACGATCACGACAGGATTTTTGGCGTTGCCGCCCCGTGACATCACCCGCGTGCTGACCTAAAAGGCTGCATCTGAAATACGCGCCAGACCTATCCGAGGTTCCCGATGCTTGACCATCTTTCCTTCACCGCACCCCAGCCCAAGACCATCGCGGGGGCAAAGGGCGACTGGGAACTGGTCATCGGGCTCGAGGTTCATGCCCAGGTCGCGTCCAAGGCCAAGCTGTTCTCGGGCGCCTCGACCGCCTTCGGTTCGGAACCCAACAGCAACGTGGCCTTCGTCGATGCGGCAATGCCCGGCATGCTGCCGGTCATCAACGAATTCTGCGTGGCCCAGGCGGTGCGGACCGGCCTTGGCCTGAGGGCCGCGATCAACCTGCGTTCGGCCTTCGACCGCAAGAACTATTTCTACCCGGACCTGCCGCAGGGCTATCAGATCAGCCAGCTTTACCACCCCATCGTGGGCGAGGGAGAGGTGATCGTGGACATGGGCCCCGGCATCGCGCGCCGTGTCCGCATCGAGCGCATCCACCTGGAACAGGACGCGGGCAAGTCGATCCACGACATGGATCCGAACATGTCCTTCGTGGATCTCAACCGCACCGGCGTGGCCCTGATGGAGATCGTCAGCCGTCCCGACATCCGGGGACCCGAGGAAGCGGCCGCCTATGTCGCCAAGCTGCGCCAGATCATGCGTTACCTGGGCACCTGCGACGGCAACATGCAGAACGGCAACCTGCGCGCCGACGTGAACGTCAGCGTCTGCCCGCCCGGCGCCTATGAACGCTATCAGGAAACCCAGGACTTCAGTCACCTGGGCACCCGCTGCGAGATCAAGAACATGAACTCGCTGCGCTTCATCCAGCAGGCCATCGAATACGAGGCCCGCCGCCAGATCGCCATCATCGAGGACGGCGGCACGGTCGTGCAGGAAACCCGCCTTTACGACCCCGACAAGGGCGAAACCCGGTCGATGCGGTCCAAGGAGGAAGCGCATGACTATCGCTATTTCCCCGATCCCGACCTGCTGCCCCTGGACATCGAACAGGCCTGGGTGGACGACATCGCCGCCGCCATGCCCGAACTGCCGGACGAAAAGAAGGCGCGCTTCGTCAAGGAACTGGGCTTGTCGGAATATGACGCGGGCGTGCTGACCGCCGAGGTCGAGAATGCCGACTTCTTCGAGGCGGTCGCCAAGGGCCGCGACGGCAAGCAGGCCGCGAACTGGGTCATCAACGAATTGTTCGGCCGCCTGAACAAGGAAGGGCTGACCATCGACACCTCGCCCGTGTCGGCCGACCAGCTTGGCGGCGTGATCGACCTGATCGCCAGGGGCGACATCTCGGGCAAGATCGCCAAGGACCTGTTCGAGATCCTGTGGACCGAAGGCGGCGACCCGGCCCAGATCGTCGAGGCACGCGGGATGCGCCAGGTGACCGACCTGGGCGCCATCGAAAAGGCCGTGGACGAGATCATCGCGGCGAACCCAGCCCAGGTCGAAAAGGCCCGCGCCAATCCCAAGCTGGCAGGCTGGTTCGTGGGCCAGGTGCTGAAGGCCACCGGCGGCAAGGCCAATCCTGCGGCGGTGAACGATCTGGTCGCGCAGAAGCTGGGGATGTGACCGGCGCGGTTCCGACGATTGGAACCGCAACCCCTGCATCAGGTTATCGCGGGATGCAGGCCGCGCACGATAGGGAGCATCGCCTTGAGCCAGTTCGAATACAGCGTCATTCCGGCCCCCCTGCGCGGAGAAAAGGCCAAGGACGCCAAGACCCCCTCGGACCGATATTCGGTCGCCCTGACGACCGAGTTGAACCGGATGGCGAAGGACGGCTGGGAATATGTCCGCGCCGACGTGCTGCCGTCCGAGGAACGCAGCGGCCTGACCGGGCGCAGCACCGTGTATCACAACCTGCTGGTCTTCCGCCGGGCGGTGGCCAGCATCGCGTCCGGGCCTGCGACACGCCAGCCGCAGCCGGAATATCCGGCCGCCGCCTCGCCCATGCGCGCGCCCGAACCCGTGCCCGCCCTGCCCCAGGCCGCGTCCCCCGCGACCAGCGACCATTCCGCAGGCGCGACGCCCGAACCGGTTGCCGGAGAGGCAACGCCCCCCGCCCCCCGCACGGCCCCTTCGCAAGGCTGATCAGGCGGCCTGGGCCTGCATCTGCGGGACAAAGGGCTGGACCGCCACGCTGTCCTGGTCGAAGACGCAGAAGCTGCCGGGCGGGATCTCGATCCAGTCGCTTTCCTCGGTTTCCAGCGGCTCGGACACGACGGCGCGGCCGCCCCGGGTCTGCGACCAGCGGTGGTAAAGGCTGGGTGCCTGATCGTCGCTGGCATAGCGTAGCGCGTAAAGCCGTCGCCCATCCGAGAATGCGCAGGCCGCGCGGACAAAGGGCGCGCAGCCCCGCCGCATCGACAGATCGGTCAGCCGCGCCATGGCGCGTTCCATCGCACCCTTGGGATCATGGTCCAGACCTTCGCCCAAGGCGATCAGGAACAGCGCCTCGCTGTCGGTGGCGCCCTTTCGGTGCGGATAAAGGTCATCGGGGATCATCACGTCGGCATCGCGGCGGAAGGCGTCATAGCCGCCGAACTGGCCGTTATGCATGAAGGACCACCGGCCCGACACGAAGGGATGGCAGTTGTTGCGGCTGGTCGCCGTTCCGGTGGAGGCGCGGACATGGGCCATGAACAGTCCGGACCGGACCTGCGCCACAAGGCTGTGCAGGTTCGGATCCGACCAGGCGGGCATCACGTCGCGGTAAAGCCCAGGCTCGGGCCGTTCGCCATACCAGGCCAGCCCGAAGCCGTCGGCATTGACAGGCGTCAGGCATCGCCGCGCGCCCTGGCTTTGCCGGATCAGCGAATGATCCGGGCGGCTGACGATGTCTTCAAGAAAGATCGGTTGGCCCACATAGGCGGCCCAACGGCACATGACCCTGCCCCTTCGCGTTTCTGTTCTTGGCACAGAGATACCACGAAAGGATGATATGCCTAGCCTATTTCGCGGGCGGCGGCGTTTCCTCGACGATCACAAGGTCGCGTTCGGACGCGCCCTTCGCATGGGCAAGCGCCGCCTGGTATTCGCTGCTGTTATAGCAAGCAACGGCGGCGTCAAAGCTGGGAAAGCGGGCGACCACGTTGCGCGGACGCTCGTTCCCCTCCATCTGCTGGTAACGCCCGCCGCGGGCCAGGAAAACCCCGCCATGCGCGGCGATGGCCGGACCCGCCGCCTGCGCGTATTTCGCATAGGCGTCGGCATCCGTGACGGTCACATGGGCGATCCAAAGGGCAGTCATGCCGTTTCCTCCAGCAGTTTCTCGACCTGGGCGATGGCATCGTCGGCCGCCGCGAGGCTGGGCGCGCCGCCCTGCGCGCGGTCGGGCCGCCCGCCGCCGCCCTTGCCCCCCAGCGCGGCGGTGGCAGTCTGCACTAGCGTCACGGCGCTGATCCGGTCCACCAGATCCGGCGTCACGCCCGCCGCGACCGTGGCCTTGCCTTCGGCTTCCGCCAGGACCAGCACCGCGCCGCTGCCAAGCTGCGACTTCATCTCATCGACCAGGGCGCCCAGTTCCTTGCCGCCAACGCCCTCGACCCGGCGGCCGATGAACTTGACGCCGCCGATGTCCTTGGCCGCCTGACCCGCGCCGCCGCCCATGGCAAGCTGGCGCTTGAGTTGCGCGACCTCGTTGGCAAGCGCCTTGCGCTCGTCGGCCAGCGACTTGACGCGGTTGACCACGTCGCCCGCTTGCGCCTTGAGGATGCCCGCGATCTCGGACAGTTGCCGGTCGGAATCGCGCAGATGCGACAAGGCGGCCTGCCCGGTCAGCGCCTCGATCCGGCGGACGCCCGCACTGGAGGCGCTGTCGCCCAACAGCGCGAAGGCGCCGATGTCGCCCGTGCGCACCACATGCGTGCCGCCGCAAAGTTCCAGCGAATAGGTCTGGCCATCCGCGCCCTTGCCACTGTCGGCAAGCTGGCCCATCGACACGACGCGCACCTCCTCGCCGTATTTCTCGCCGAACAGGGCCTGCGCGCCCAGGGCGCGGGCATCGTCGGGGGTCATGATGCGGGTTTCGACCGGGCTGTTCTGGCGGATGAACTCGTTCACCTCGGCCTCGATCCGCGACAGTTCGTCGGGGGAAACGGCACTGTTGTGGCTGAAGTCGAACCGCAACCGGTCCGGCGCGTTCAGGCTACCCCGCTGCGCGACATGGTCGCCAAGCGCGCGGCGCAGCGCCTCGTGCAGAAGATGCGTGGCCGAATGGTTGGCCCGGATCGCGCCGCGACGGTCGTGATCGACCGACAGCGTGGCGCCCTGGCCGCGGCTGATGCTGCCCATCGTCACCTCGGCCATGTGCAGGAAGACGCCCGCGACCTTCTTCGTGTCCGTCACGCGGGCCGCGCCCGTTTCCGTCTTGATCAGCCCGGTATCGCCGACCTGGCCGCCGCTTTCGGCATAGAAGGGCGACTGGTTCACGACGATGGACACGGATTGCCCTTCGGTCGCCTCGCCCACGTCCGCGCCATCGGCCACGACCGCAAGGATCTGGCCCTCGGCTTCCTCGGTGTCATAGCCCAGGAATTCGGTCGCGCCGTGCTTTTCGGCCAGTTCGAACCAGATCGCGGCGTCCGTCGCCTCGCCCGATCCCGCCCAGGCGGCCCGCGCCTTGGCCTTCTGTTCGGCCATGGCGGCATCGAAGCCTGCCGTATCGACCGCCCGGCCCTGCTCGCGCAGCGCGTCCTGGGTCAGGTCCAGCGGGAAGCCATAGGTGTCGTAAAGCTTGAAGGCAGCCTCTCCGGGCAGGTTCGCGCCCTCGGGCAGTCGGGCCAGTTCGTCGTCCAGCAGCCGCAGCCCACGATCCAGCGTCTGGCGGAAGCGGGTTTCCTCGGACCGCAGGGTTTCCTCGATCAGGGCCTGCGCGCGGGTCAGTTCGGGATAGGCCGCGCCCATCTGGCGAACCAGGGCCGGCACCAGCTTGTGCATGACCGGATCCTGCGCGCCCAGCATGTGCGCATGGCGCATCGCGCGGCGCATGATCCGGCGCAGCACATAGCCGCGCCCTTCATTGCTGGGCATCACCCCGTCCGCGATCAGGAAGCTGGTGGAGCGCAGATGGTCCGCGATCACCCGGTGATGGACCTTGCCCGGCCCGTCGGGATCGTTGCTGGTGGCATGGGCCGATGCCTCGATCAACGAGCGCATCAGGTCGGTGTCATAGTTGTCGTGCTTGCCCTGCAAAAGCGCGCCGATCCGTTCCAGCCCCATGCCGGTGTCGATCGACTGCATGTCCAGCGCGCGCATCGAGCCGTCCTCGAACTGCTCGTTCTGCATGAAGACCAGGTTCCAGATCTCGATGAAGCGGTCGCCGTCCTCATCCGCCGAGCCCGGAGGGCCGCCCCAGATATGGTCGCCGTGGTCGAAGAAGATCTCGGTGCAGGGACCGCAGGGGCCGGTCGGGCCCATCCGCCAGAAGTTGTCGTCAGTGGGGATGCGAATGATCCGGTCATCCGTCAGGCCCGCGACCTTCTTCCAGATGTTCGCGGCCTCGTCGTCGGTGTGATAGACGGTGACCAGCAGCTTGTCCTTGGGGATGCCGAAATCCTTGGTCAGCAGTTCCCATGCAAAGGGAATGGCCTGTTCCTTGAAATAATCGCCGAAGCTGAAATTGCCCAGCATCTCGAAGAAGGTGTGGTGGCGCGCGGTATAGCCCACATTGTCCAGGTCGTTGTGCTTGCCGCCCGCGCGGACGCATTTCTGCGCCGTGGTCGCGCGCTTGTAGTCGCGCGTCTCGACCCCGGTGAACAGGTTCTTGAACTGCACCATGCCCGAGTTGGTGAACATCAGCGTCGGGTCGTTGCGCGGCACCAGGGGCGAGCTTTCGACGACCCGGTGGCCGTTGCGCTCGAAAAAGCTCAGGAAGGTAGAGCGGATGTCGTTCAGTGTGGGCATGGTGGGCCTTCGCAATCTGATGGCGCGATCGGACACGCCGGGCTGGCGAATGGTCTATAACCGGCCGTCCGTCCTGTCCAGCAATCGCCGCAGAGTCTTACGTCCCGCAAGATCTGCGGACAAAGAAAAACGCGCGGACAAAGCTGCCCGCGCGTCGGATCTCCAGGGCCTGCCGATCACTCCTCGGTCAGGCTGTCGTCCTCTCCGCCCTCGACGGCGAATTCCAGGCCATGGCTGGCGCGGATCTTGTCCTCGATCGCGTTGGCCTTTTCGGGGTTGTCGCGCAGGAACTGCTTGGCGTTCTCGCGGCCCTGGCCGATGCGTTCGTCGCCATAGGAATACCAGGCGCCCGATTTCTCCACCACGCCGGCCTTCACGCCCAGGTCGATCAACTCGCCGACCTTGCTGATGCCCTCGCCATACATGATGTCGAACTCGACCTGCCGGAACGGCGGCGCGACCTTGTTCTTGACGACCTTCACGCGGGTGGTGTTGCCGATCACCTCGTCGCGGTCCTTGACGGCGCCGGTGCGGCGGATGTCGAGGCGGACCGAGGCATAGAACTTGAGCGCGTTGCCGCCGGTGGTGGTTTCCGGGTTGCCGAACATCACGCCGATCTTCATGCGGATCTGGTTGATGAAGATCACCATGCAGTTCGAACGCCCGATGCTGGCGGTCAGCTTGCGCATGGCCTGGCTCATCAGGCGGGCCTGGCTGCCCATCTGCATGTCGCCCATGTCGCCCTCGATCTCGGACTTTGGCGTCAGCGCCGCGACCGAGTCGACCACGACAAGGCTGACCGCGCCGGACCGCACCAGCGTGTCCACGATCTCCAGCGCCTGTTCGCCCGTGTCGGGCTGGGAAATCAGCAGCTCGTCCAGGTTCACGCCCAGCTTCTTGGCGTATTGCGGATCCAGCGCGTGTTCCGCGTCCACGAAGGCGCAGACGCCGCCCTTCTTCTGTTCTTCCGCGACCACATGCAGCGTCAGCGTGGTCTTGCCCGAGCTTTCCGGCCCGAAAATCTCGATGATGCGGCCCTTGGGCAGACCGCCGATTCCCAGCGCGATGTCCAGGCCCAGCGACCCGGTCGAGGTCGCCTCGATTTCCGCCACCGGGCTGTCCTTGCCCAGCTTCATGATCGAGCCCTTGCCGAATTGGCGCTCGATCTGCGCCAGGGCGCTGTCGAGCGCCTTCTGCTTGTCCGCGCTGCGCTTGTCGTTCATGTCGAAGATGCTCGCCTGTGCCATATGGTCCTTACCGTTATTTCACAGCCCGGCCGGCGCGGCAATCTGCCGGCCTTGAGGGGGTTCATGTTCACTTCTTGTTCTTGTGGATAAATGCGCGTTCGGCACGCCTTTTTCAAGGACTATCCTGCCTGGATTCGCATTTCCTTAACCAATCTGGACGATGAATGATTAACAAACCGTTCATGCATCCAGGCGGCGCGGCAGGGACTGCAACTGGCTGGCGACGGTCTGGACAAGTTCGTTCAAGGTGAAGGGCTTGGACAGGAAGGCGGCGTTGGGGATCGGGTCATGGCCTTCGCCGAAGATGTCCTCGGTATAGCCCGACATGAAGATCACCTTGGTCCCCGGCCGGTCCTGCAGGGCGGTGCGAACCCAGCTTGGCCCGTCCATGCCCGGCATGACCACATCGGTGACGAAGATATCCACCCGCAGCGCGTCGTCCAGCAGGCCCAAGGCCTCCTCGGCACTGGCGGCCTCGTGGACCTCATAGCCCTTCAGGCGCAAGGCGCGCGCGGCAAAGGCGCGGACCGGGGCCTCGTCCTCGACCAGAAGGACGCTTGCGCGTTGCGCGGGCTGGGGGATCGCTGCCGGCGAAGGCACCGGCCGGGCCACCTGCTCGACCCCTGTCTGCGCCGGGAAGTAAAGCGAGAAGCAGGTGCCCTTGCCCACATCGCTGTCGCAGAAGATATAGCCGCCGGTCTGCTTGACGATGCCATAGGCGGTGGACAGGCCCAGGCCGGTGCCCTCGCCCACGCGCTTGGTGGTGAAGAACGGCTCGAAGATCTTGTCGCGCAGCGCCGGGTCGATCCCGCAGCCCTCGTCCGTGACGCTGATGCGCAGGTAGTCGCCCTTGGGCAGCGAAACCTTGTCGCGCGACAGATCGCCGTCGATGGTCAGCACGTCGGTCCTGATCTGGATGTTGCCGCCCGCAGGCATGGCGTCGCGGGCGTTCACGACAAGGTTCATGATCACCTGTTCCAACTGCCGCTTGTCGGCGCGAATCGCGCGTTGGGCCGAATCATGGGTGATGGTCAGCGTCACCTTTTCGCCGACCAGCCGGTTGAGCAGATGCGTCAGGTCCGCTAGCACGTCGCGCGGGTCCAGCGTTTCCAGCTTGAGCTGCTGGCGGCGCGAAAAGGCCAGAAGCTGCCCGACCAGGGCCGCGGCGCGGTTGGCGTTCTGGCCGATCTGGTCCAGGTCGGCATAATCGGGGTCGCCCTTGTCGTGGCGCAGCATCAGCAGGTCGCAATGGCCCCGGATGGCGGTCAGAAGATTGTTGAAATCATGCGCGACCCCGCCCGCCAGCTGGCCGATGGCCTGCATCTTCTGGCTTTGGACGAACTGCGCCTCAAGGGTCTTCAGGGCGCTTGCATCATGCAGGACCGCGATCAGGCCGGACTGTTCGACCGGATCGAGGGCCAGCGTGACCTGGAAATGCTGCTCCTTGGCGGCGTCATCCGGGGCGCGCAGGCGCAGCACCTCGGACCGGGCGTCGTTCCGACGGGCGGCATGGGTTTCGGCGATCCATTCTCCCGCCGGGCGGCCGGGTCCGTCCAGAAGGCTGCCGATATGGACCGGCTCGACCCCTTGGGGCAGGCTGCTTCCCAGCAGGCGGCGGGCCGCCGCATTCGCCCGACGGATATAGCCGATGGGGGCGATGCGCAGCAGGGCCACGGGAATCGCCTCGAAATCGTCGGGGGCCTCGGCGTCCTCCTCGATCGCGGGGGCGGGGGGCTGCGCCCCGCGCTTGTGATAGGACCAGATTTGCAGGGGCGCGTCCTCGGCCCGGCTGAGCGTCAGCGTATCCCCCGAGGCAAGCGCCAGATCGGCGCAGCCGGCATAGCCCGCGCGACGGACCAGGCCCTTCAGATCGTCGTCCGCATCGGCCCGAAGCTGCGCGATCAGCCGCAGGATGTTCTGCCCCGCGATGTCGCCGAAACCCTGGCGCGAGGTGTCGTTCTGCATCATCACCAGCCCGTCGGAATCGCAGATCCAGACGGGATCGGCGGTATCGCCCACCTCGTGCCGGATGGCCGCCAGGGCACGCCGCGCCGCCAGCCGGTCCAGCACATAGCCCAGCGAGATCACGCCCCCCAGGATATACCAGGCCACCGCGATGGTGCCGATGACAAGCGCCAGCAGGCCATAGCCGCTTTGCGGAAGGGCCAGCGCCGCGACGGCGGCGATGACCACCGGCAGCATCAGGAACGGAAGCGCCACCGCGGCATTGCGCGACACGGCGGTCTGCGTGTCCCCCAGGTTCATCCGTCTAGCCCCCTTCCAAGCCTTCCAGACGCTCGATACCGCCAAACCGCTTAACAAGGCGTTAATGGCGCCTCGCTTCCTCATCCACGCACCATCAGCGCCAGGAAAAAGCCGTCGCCGGCATCAAGCGGGGTCCACAGATGCCGCGCCACCTGTCGGAAGTCCGGGTTGCCGCGCAGGAAGCGGTCGATCTGCGCGCCGTTTTCAGGATCAAGCAGCGAACAGGTCATATAGGCCAGATGTCCGCCCGATCCGACCAGCGCCGCGGCCTTGCGCAGGATCCGCGCCTGCAAGACGGTCAGGTCGTCCAGGCCAGACCGGGTCAGTCGCCATTTCGAATCGGGCGTGCGCCGCCATGTCCCGGATCCCGAACAGGGAACGTCCGCCATCACCAGATCGAAGCTGCCGGTCGGGCGCTCGGCGATTCGCACTCTGGCCCCTGCCCGGTCCGCGCGCTTCGGCAGATCGCGCATCCGGGCGGGGTCGGCATCATGGGCGAGCAGCGTCAGATCCGGCGCCCGCCCCGCGATGGCCAGCGTCTTGCCTCCACCACCTGCGCAGTAGTCCAGGACCCGCATCCCCGACGCCACAGGCAGGGATGCGCAGGCCAGTTGCGGGGACAGATCCTGAAGTTCGACCAGGCCTTCCCGATAGGCGCGGCTTTGCGACAGGCGGCGTTCATTCGCCGTCACCCGCAGCGCGGTGCCAAGCCGAGGATCGGGCTCTGCCGTGATGTCGTCCTGCCCCAGCGCCGCGACCGCCTGATCCGCATCGGCCCTGATCGGATTGACCCGCAGCCAGACCGGCGCCCGCTGCCGCATCAGCCGGGCCACGTTGTCGGCCCGATCCCGCAAAGAGGCATCCCAGAGCGGGCGAAGCCAGTCCGGGATATCCAGCGTCTCCTGGACCTCGACCGGGCTATCCTGTGGCCCCAAGGGGGCGGGCGCATGGCCCTGGCCGGTAAAGTACTCCGCCGGGTCCCGGCCCGTGGCGCGCAGCCCGCCGATCATCAGCCCCCTGCCCGTCAGCCCGCCGCCCAGGGCCGCGTGGCTGTCGCGGCAGCGCAGCGCGTCGAAGACCAGGTCGCGCACCGCCGCCCGGTCGCCCGACCCCGCGAACCGGCTGGCCCGCGACCACCGCAGCAGCGCCTGTTCGGCCGGCTGTCCCGCAAGGATATGGTCCAGAACCTCGATCGCGGCGGAAATGCGGGCGGCTGGGGTCATATGTCGCGCTGCAGCAGGTCGCGCGTGAACAGCTTGTCGGCCACATCGGCCAGGTCGTCGTGGCGGCGGTTGGCGATGATCAGGTCGGATTTCGCCTTGAACGCCTCCAGGTCGCGCTCGACCGGCGAATGGAAGAAGTGATCGGCCTGCAGCACCGGCTCATAGACGATGCAGGCGATACCCTTGGCCTTGATCCGCTTCATGATTCCCTGGACGGCGCTGTCGCGGAAATTGTCGGAGCCTTCCTTCATCACCAGCCGATAGATGCCCACGGTGCGCGGATTGCGGGCGATGATCTGGTCGGCGATGAAATCCTTGCGGGTACGGTTGGCCTCGACGATGGCGGTGATCAGGTTCTGCGGCACGGCCGAATAATTCGCCAGCAATTGCTTGGTATCCTTGGGCAGGCAATAGCCGCCGTAACCGAAGGACGGGTTGTTGTAGTAATCGCCCACCCGCGGATCCAGGCCCACGCCCCGGATGATGGCATGGGAATCCAGACCATTGGTCAGGGCATAGCTGTCCAGTTCGTTGAAATAGGCCACGCGCATCGCCAGGAACGTGTTGGCGAACAGCTTGATCGCCTCGGCCTCGGTCGAGTTGGTGAGCAGGAGCGGCACGTCCCGGTCGATCGCCCCCTGCGCCAGAAGCGCCGCGAAGCGCCGGCCAGCCTCGCCCGTGTCGCCCACCACGATCCGGCTGGGATGGAGGTTGTCGTGAAGCGCCAGCCCCTCGCGCAGGAACTCGGGCGAGAAGATGATGCCGTCGAACCCCGTCGCGGCCCGCATCCTTTGCGTGAAGCCCACGGGCACGGTGGATTTGACGATGACCGGGGCGGTGGGGGCGTGCTGCCGGGCCAGGGCGATCACCGCCTCGACCGACGAGGTGTCGAAGCCGTTCGTCCGGGGGTCATAGTTCGTGGGCGTCGCCACGATCACGAAATCGGCGCCCGGCAGGGCCTGCCGGGGATCGGCGGTGGCCGTCAGGTCAAGCTCGCGCTCGGCCAGGAAGCGGGTGATGTCGGCATCCTCGATGGGGCTTTGGCGGGCGTTGACGGCGGCGACGCGCCCTGCGTCGATGTCCAGGGCCACGACACTGGAATGCTGGGCCAGCAGGACCGCATTCGACAAACCGACATAACCAAGACCCACCACGGCAATCTTCATCGCATCCCTCATCGCAACGGGCTAACGCCCTGTTTTTCTACGGATGGATGTAAGGGAAAGATGGTGCGGTCGAGAAGACTCGAACTTCCACTCCGGTTAAGGAACAGCGACCTCAACGCTGCGCGTCTACCAATTCCGCCACGACCGCATCCGGGCAGTTCGCGGGTCATAGCCGAGGCGATGCGGATTGAAAAGGGGGATTCTTACGCCCGCGCTTGACGCCGTGCGTGGGCCGGGCCAGACCGGGCCTATGGTGGAATGGATCACGGCAGACGGCTTGACGGATTACGACGACGCAGTCGCCTTCATGGAGGCGCGGGTCGCGGCGATCCATGCGGGACAGGCGGACGAACTGGTCTGGCTGGTCGAACATCCGCCGCTTTATACCGCCGGGACCAGCGCGCGGCAGACCGACCTTTTGGAGGCGCGCTTCCCGGTCCATGCGACCGGGCGGGGCGGGCAATACACCTATCACGGGCCGGGGCAGCGCATCGTCTATGTGATGCTGGACCTAAACCGGCGCGGCCGCGACGTGCGGGCCTTCGTGGCCCGGCTTGAAGCCTGGGTGATCGCCGCGCTGGCGGATTTCGGGGTGACGGGCGCGATCCGCGAAGGGCGCGTGGGCGTCTGGGTGGCCCGGCCCGACAAGGCGCCCCTGCCCGATGGCGGCATCCGCGACGACAAGATCGCGGCCATTGGGGTCAAGCTGCGCCGCTGGGTCAGCTTTCACGGCATCGCTATTAATGTCGAACCCGACCTGTCGCATTATTCCGGCATCGTCCCTTGCGGAATCAGCGGACACGGCGTGACCAGCCTGGTCGATCTGGGCCTGCCGGTGGGCATGGCGGATCTGGATCTGGCCTTGCGCCGGACCTTCGATGCGGTCTTCGGCCAGGATATTTCCCCGGATGCGACCTTCTGACGGCTGGCAAATGAACCGATCGGGCTTAAGAAGGTTGGTTGGGACTTCCAATTTCTTTGGAATAGCGAGGAAAGAATGAGATTTGCGATCATCGGCGCCCTGATGGGTGCGACCCTAGCCATGCCCGCACTGGCACAGGATGCCGGCGATGCCACGGTCGGCGAAAAGGAATTCCGCAAGTGCAAGGCCTGCCACATGATCCAGTCCCCCGAGGGCGAGGACATCGTGAAGGGCGGCGCGACCGGACCGAATCTTTATGGCGTCGTGGGCCGTCCCGCCGCGGCCCAGGAAGGCTACAAGTACTCCGAGGCGCTGATCGCGCTGAAGGACGCGGGCGAGGTCTGGACGGTCGAGGATCTGGCCGCCTATATCACCGACCCGAACAAGTTCGTGCAGGAAAAGACCGGCGACAGCTCGGCCCGCACCAAGATGACCTTCAAGCTGAACAAGAACCAGGCCGACATCGCGGCCTATCTGGCAAGCGCGTCGCCTGCGACACAGTGACGCAACCGCCTGAACCGGCCGGGCCGATCCGTCCCTGGGTCGGCCCGTTTGATTCAGATCATTCTTTCAACGCCTTCTCTGTGGCAGCGTCCGATGCGCAACCCGGTCACGCAGTCGCGTGGTCGCCACCACTGGAGGAGCATCGTGTTCAAGCATATCCTGATCCCGACCGACGGATCCGAACTGGCCACGCTGGCTGTCGACAAGGGCATGGCCCTGGCCGCCAGCATCGGCGCTGCGGTAACGGTGGTCACCGTCACCGAACCCTTCCACGTCTTCAGCCCGGCCTCGGCACAGGTCGAAAGCTCGCGCGCCAGCTATGAGGGGGATGCGCGCGCCTATGCGGAGAAGGTTCTTGCGACAGCGCGCGACAAGGCCGCGGCGGCGGGGGTCAGCGTCGAGACCCATCACAAATGGCACGACAGCCCTTATCAGGCGATCATCGAGACCGCCGTGGACAAGGGCTGCGACCTGATCGCCATGGCATCCCACGGGCGGCGCGGCATGGCGGCCGTGGTGATGGGCAGCCAGGCGACAAAGCTGTTGACGCATTCCAAGATCCCGGTTCTGGTCTATCGCTGAACCGGCCCGGCACCTCTGCGACCAAAAGCTGCCGTCCCGGCGTCCTTAGGGCATTGCCGGGTCGGCACGGCTGGGCTAGAACGACCCCAAGAGAATAGCCGGTCTGCCGGACCGGATCACGATATCTGAGGGAGTTCGGGTATGGCAGACGCAGCCGTTCATGGCCACGACGACCATCACGACACACGCGGGTTCTTCACCCGCTGGTTCATGTCCACCAATCACAAGGACATTGGTATTCTTTACCTGTTCACGTCCGGGATCGTGGGGCTGATCGCGGTCAGCTTCACCGTCTACATGCGGATGGAACTGCAAAACCCCGGCGTGCAGTACATGTGCCTTGAAGGCGCGCGCTTCATCGCCGACGCGACCGCCGAATGCACCCCGAACGGGCATCTGTGGAACGTGATGATCACCTATCACGGCGTCCTGATGATGTTCTTCGTGGTGATTCCGGCGCTGTTCGGCGGCTTCGGCAACTATTTCATGCCGCTGCACATCGGCGCGCCGGACATGAGCTTTCCGCGCCTGAACAACCTGTCCTACTGGATGTATGTGGCGGGCGTCTGCCTGGGCATCGCCTCGCTTCTGGCGCCAGGCGGGTCCGACCAGCTTGGCTCGGGCGTCGGCTGGGTGCTTTACCCGCCGCTGTCCACGACCGAGGCCGGGTATTCGATGGACCTGGCGATCTTCGCGGTCCACGTCTCGGGTGCCTCGTCGATCCTGGGCGCGATCAACATCATCACCACCTTCCTGAACATGCGTGCCCCCGGCATGACGCTGTTCAAGGTGCCGCTGTTCGCCTGGTCGGTCTTCATCACCGCCTGGCTGATCCTGCTGGCCTTGCCGGTGCTGGCCGGCGCCATCACCATGCTGCTGATGGACCGCAACTTCGGCACCAACTTCTTCAACCCGGCCGGCGGCGGCGACCCGGTGCTGTACCAGCACATCCTGTGGTTCTTCGGCCACCCGGAAGTGTACATCATCATCCTGCCGGGCTTCGGCATCATCAGCCACGTCATCGCCACCTTCGCCAAGAAGCCGATCTTCGGCTATCTGCCGATGGTGCTGGCCATGGCCGCGATCGGGGTGCTGGGCTTCGTCGTCTGGGCGCACCACATGTACACGGTCGGCATGTCGCTGACCCAGCAGTCCTACTTCATGCTGGCCACCATGACGATCGCCGTGCCCACGGGCATCAAGGTGTTCTCGTGGATCGCGACGATGTGGGGCGGCTCGATCGAGTTCAAGACCCCGATGCTCTGGGCCTTCGGCTTCCTGTTCCTGTTCACCGTGGGCGGCGTGACGGGCGTCGTGCTGTCCCAGGCGCCGCTGGACCGCGTGTATCACGACACCTATTACGTCGTCGCGCACTTCCACTATGTGATGTCGCTGGGCGCGGTCTTTGCGCTGTTCGCGGGCGTCTATTACTGGATCGGCAAGATGTCGGGCCGCCAGTACCCGGAATGGGCGGGCAAGGTTCACTTCTGGGCGATGTTCATCGGCGCGAATCTGACCTTCTTCCCCCAGCACTTCCTGGGCCGTCAGGGGATGCCGCGCCGCTACATCGACTATCCGGTGGAATACGCTTACTGGAACTACATCAGCTCGCTTGGTGCCTATCTGTCCTTCGCCTCGTTCCTGTTCTTCATCGGCGTCGTGTTCTATACCCTGTTCGCAGGCAAGCGCGTGACCGAGAACAACTACTGGAACGTCCATGCGGACACGCTGGAATGGACCCTGCCCTCGCCCCCGCCGGAGCACACCTTCGAGCAGCTTCCCCGGCGCGAGGATTGGGACCACGCCCATAACCACTGATGCCCTATGAATGGCATGATACGGCCCCGGATCACACCGGGGCCGTTTCGTATCGGCTGAGGGCCTGGCCCTATCAGTCGCTGCCGCGCCGTGGCTTCGTCTGGTTCATCGGCCTGACGGCAGGCTTCATGGCGCTGCCGGTCGTGGCGATGCTGGGAACTTCGGTGCTGTGGGGGCTGCTGCCCTTCGGCCTGATGGCGATCGGCGGCGTCTGGTACGCGATCCAGCACAGCTATCGCCGTGGCGAGATGTCCGAGGAACTGGTCCTTGACCGCCAGGTGGCGCAAGTCACCCGGCACGATCCGGGCGGGGTTTTGCGGGAATGGACCACGAACAGCTATTGGCTGCGGGCCACGCTGCGGCGTGGGCCGGTCGAATCCTATCTGACACTGACCGACGGGCAGCGGGAAATCGAACTGGGCGCGTTCCTGACCCCCGATGAACGCCGCAGCCTTTACGACGACCTGGAAAGGCGGCTGGCCAGCCTGCGTTGATCAGCCGTCCGTGCCGCTTTCTGCTGGGCACTCAGCTTGGCGGGCTTGGGGTTTCCTCCTGCCCGCCGGAACGCCCCGGCGGGGCGTTCAGTTCAGCAGCCGCGCCTTGACCATCGGCCCGACGGCGCCGAAATCCATCTGCCCCGCGTGGCGGTCGCGCAGTTCCGCCATGACCCGGCCCATGTCGCGGATGCCAGTGGCGCCAAGCGCCGCAATGGCCGCGTCGATGGCGGCGTCGGTTTCCGCCCCCGACAACTGGCGGGGCAGGAATTCCTGGATGATGCCGATCTCGGCTTCTTCCTTTTCGGCCAGTTCCAGACGCCCGCCTTCCTCATAGGCCTTGGCCGATTCCTGGCGCTGCTTGACCATCTTGGACAGGATCGCGATCAGGTCCGCCTCGCTCAGCGTGCCGTCGCCGTCGCCCACGCGGGCCGCGATCTCTCGGTCCTTGATGGCGGCGCCGATCAGGCGCAGCGTGGACAGGCGCGCGCTGTCCTTGGCCTTCATGGCGTCCTTGGTGGCGGCTTGCAGGGTGGCTCGCAGGTCCATTTGCGTCTCCGGGGCACGAAAGCCTGCGATCTAGGCCAGCGGACCCGCCAAATCAAGACGGGCGTTGTTCTTGACCTTGCGCGCCATGCCCCCTATTCACCGGCAGATTTCAGACAGAGGGTGCCTGCCATGGCCAACAAGCCGACCGCCTGCCTTGCGCTTGCCGACGGGACCGTCTTCTACGGCCAGGGCTTCGGCGCCCCCGGAGAGGTCGTGGCCGAACTGGTCTTCAACACCGCGATGACCGGCTATCAGGAGATCATGACCGATCCGTCCTATGCCAGCCAGATCGTCACCTTCACCTTTCCCCATATCGGCAACACCGGCATCACGCCGGAAGACGACGAGGCCCCCGATCCCGTCGCCAGCGGCATCGTCGTCCGCTGGGACCCGACCGATCCGTCGAACTGGCGCGCGGCGGGCGACCTGCCCGACTGGATGGCCCGGCGCGGCCGCATCGGCATCGGCGGCGTCGATACCCGCCGCCTGACCCGCGCGATCCGCCAGCAGGGCGCGCCGCATGTGGTGCTGGCCCACGACCCCGACGGCAAGTTCGACATCGCCGCCATGGTCGCCAAGGCCCGCAGCTGGACCGGCCTTGTCGGCCTGGATCTGGCCCGCGACGTGACCTGCCGGCAAAGCTATCGCTGGGATCAGGGCGCCTGGGAATGGGGCAAGGGCTTCGGAACCTCGCCTGAACAGAAGCCCTTCAAGGTCGTGGCGCTGGATTACGGCGCAAAGCGCAACATCCTGCGGTCCCTGGTGGCCTTCGGCGCCGACGTCACTGTCCTGCCCGCCACCGCCACCGCCGAGGAGGTTCTGGCGCATGAGCCCGAGGGCGTGTTCCTGTCGAACGGTCCCGGCGATCCGGCGGCGACCGGCGAATACGCTGTTCCGATGATCCAAAGCCTGCTGGACCGCGACATGCCGATCTTCGGCATCTGCCTGGGTCACCAGATGCTGGCGCTCGCGCTTGGGGCGAAGACGGTAAAGATGGGCCATGGCCATCACGGGGCCAACCACCCCGTGCGCGACACCGAAACCGGCAAGGTCGAGATCACCTCGATGAACCACGGCTTCGCGGTGGACAGCCAGACCCTGCCTGCCGGCGTGATCGAGACCCATGTCAGCCTGTTCGACGGCAGCAACTGCGGCATCCGGGTCCAGGACAAGCCGGTCTTCTCGGTGCAATACCACCCCGAAGCCGCGCCGGGTCCTCAGGACAGCCTTTACCTGTTCCAGCGGTTCACGGACGCCATGCGCAACCGTCGGACCGGCGCTTAACGCCTTCTTAACCGCTTTCATGCCACCCATGGGCGATCCGAAAAGGGAATCGCCCATGGTCAGTCCGCAGTCCGTTGCCTTTGTTCCCGCCGATGCGGCTGCGCCGACCATGGCGCCCAGGCATCAGGCGCCCCTGGGCCAACTGCTTCTGGAAGACGGCGCCGTCGATCCCGGCAACCTGCTGAAGGCAAGCGTCATGCGCGGGCGGCAGGACAGCCGCCTGGGCCAGATCCTTCTGTCGCAAGGCTGGGTCACGCCCGAGGCGCTGTTGCGCGCGCTGTGCCGGCAATGGCGCACGACCGCGCTCGACCCCGCCCGGACGCCCGGCGATCCCCGGCTGATCGACGCCTTGGGGACGGAATTCTGTCTGACCAATGCCATCCTGCCCTGGCGTCGCATCGGCGGCGTGACCTGGATCGCCACGGCCCGGCCGGAGGCCTTCGCGGCGCTGATCCCGTCCTTTCCCGAAAGCTTCGGCCAAGTCCGCATGCTTCTGTGCAGCGAGGATCAGATCCAGGCCGCCATCCTGGCCGTCCGCCGCATCGCCATGATCCGCCAGGCCGAGACGCGCGTTCCCGCAGCCGAATCCTGCCGCTCCCGCAACGAGGCGCGCACCGGGCGGATCGCCATGGGGCTGATGGCGGCCCTGGCCCTGGGGCTTTGGCTCGTCCCGGTGTTCGTCCTGTCGGCGCTGACCCTGTGGGCCACCGCATCGCTGGTCGCGCAAAGCGGGTTGAAGCTTGCGGCGCTGATCGCCAGCCGCCGGACCGAGGCCGAGGGCCGCGCCCTGGCCGAAGATGTGGCCCAAGGTCGGCGTGCCAGGACGGAAATGACCGGCCCGCTGCCCGTGATCTCGGTCATGGTGCCGCTGTTTCGCGAAAGCGATGTCGCGGGGAAGCTGGTGGGCCGCCTGTCGCGGCTGGATTATCCGCGCGAACTGACCGACATCCTTCTGGTGATCGAGGCCAGCGACCAGGTGACCCGCAACGCCATCCAGGGCGCCCGTCTGCCCGGCTGGATCCGCGTGGTCGAGGTGCCGAACGGTCCCGTCCAGACCAAGCCACGGGCGCTGAACTATGCGCTGAACTTCTGCCGGGGCGCGATCATCGGCGTCTGGGACGCCGAGGACCGGCCCGATCCCGACCAGTTGCACAAGGTCGCACGCCGCTTCCATTTCGCGCCCGACGACGTGGCCTGCCTGCAGGGCGCGCTTGATTACTACAACCCGCGCACCAATTGGCTGGCGCGCTGCTTCACCATCGAATACGCGGCCTGGTTCCGGGTGATCCTGCCCGGCGTCGCGCGGCTTGGCCTGGTCGTGCCCCTGGGCGGCACGACGCTGTTCTTCCGCCGCGACGCGCTGGAACAGGTGGGCGCCTGGGATGCCTGGAACGTGACCGAGGATGCCGACCTGGGCGTGCGCCTGGCCCGCCGCGGCTGGCGGACCGAGATCATCGACACCACCACGGATGAGGAGGCCAACTGCCGCGCCCTGCCCTGGATCAAGCAGCGGTCCCGCTGGCTCAAGGGTTATGCGATGACCTGGGGCGTACACATGCGCGACCCGCGCGCGCTGTGGCGCGAGCTGGGGCCCTGGCGGTTCCTGGGCTTCCAGATCCAGTTCCTGGGCAGCCTGTCGCAATATCTTCTGGCCCCCATCCTGTGGAGCTTCTGGCTGCTGAGCCTGGGCCTGCCGCATCCCCTGCGCGAACCCATGGCCGGGGTCTGGGGCGGCTATGCGATCCCCGCCCTGTTTGGCACCTTCGTGGCGTCGGAATTGCTGTCCATCGGCGTGGGCATGTGGGCCGTGCGCGCCGACAAGCACCGCCACCTGATGGCTTGGGTGCCCAGCCTGCACCTGTATTTCCCGCTGGGCTGCCTGGCAGGCTGGAAGGCGATCTATGAGGTGGTCGTGAAGCCCTTCTATTGGGACAAGACCGCGCATGGCATCTATGACGCAGCCGATGCGGCGGTCGTGGCGGATGGCACGGTATCGGTGCCCCTGCTGGGCCAGATCGGCGAACGCCGGGATGCCGCCTTGCCGGGGGAACCGGCAGCCGCAGCCGCGCTGGAGGCCCCCGCCCTGCCGATGCGCAAAAGCGCCTAGGCCAAGGGCGCGCCCGAAGCCACCGGAAGGGCCGCGTCGATCAGGGCGGCCGCCTGGGCGCAGGAATGGCGCAGGCGGTCGGCCAGTTCGGGGACCGATCCCGCGCCGGCTTCCCGCAACAGGAATTCCTGCCCGCCCAGGCCTATGTCCTCCATGTCCAGCGGCTTGGCCGTCAGCAACCGCCCCGAGGCGTGAAGACGCCACAGGAACCGCCAGATCGACCCCAGCCGGTCGGCATCCGCAGCCGCGATCAGTCCGGCCCGCCGTCCCGCCCGCAACTGCGCCAGCGTTCCCCGTGCCGGATCCCCCGTGCGCAGCGCCAGGGATTGCGCCAGCAAGTCGATGTCCTGCAGGCGCCCGGGTCCGGTCTTCGCCTCCCACGCGCCATCCATGGGCTTGGCCGCGAAGATCCGTTCGCGCATGTCCGCGAGATCAGGCATGACCCGCGAATCGCTGCCCCGCCGCCGCAGCACCGACAGGCGCAAGGCCTCGACATCATGGTCCAGTTCCTCGGCACCCTTGCCAGCCCAGGCGACGACGCGGGCGCGGGTCAGGGCCAGGTGTTCCCAGGTCCAGGCCTCGGTCATCTGATAGCTTTCGAAGCTCTGGATTGCGGTCGCCACCGGCCCCTGCCGCCCCGAGGGGCGCAGCCGCATGTCCACCTCGTAAAGCCGCCCTTCGGCGGTCGGGGCCGAGGCGGCGGTGATCATGGCCTGCGTCAGCCGCGCGTAATAAGGACGCGCCGCCAAGGGACGCGGCCCCTCCGATGCGTCGGCGCCGTCCGCGTCATAGATCACGATCAGATCCAGGTCGGACCCGGCATTCAACGTCCGTGCGCCCAGCGACCCCATGCCCAGCACCACCGCCCCCCGGCCCGGCGGCGCGCCATGCTTGCGGGCGAAATCGGCGGCGGTGACGGGAAACAGCGCGGCGATGCAGGCATCGGCAATGTCGGCGTATTGGCCCGCCGCCTCGTCCGCGTCGACCAGGCCGCGCAGGTGATGGACGCCCACGCGGAAATGCCATTCATGCGCCCATCGGCGGGCACTGTCCAAGGCCGCCTCGTACCCGCCGCCGGGACCGTTCAGCGCCGCCTGCAGCACACGGTCCAGATCGGCGCGCAACCCCCGGGCGCCGGGCCAGGCCGAAAAGAAGCTGCCGCCCAGCACCGCATCCAGCACCGCCGAATGGCGCGTCAGATAGGCGGCAAGGCCCGGCGCGCTGCCGCAGATATCGACCAGCAGGTCGATCAACTGGGGATTGGCCTCGAACAGGGCAAAGATCTGCACCCCGGCAGGCAGGGCCGACAGGAACCCGTCGAACCGGGACAGCGCCTCGTCGGGATGGCCGGTCCTGGCCATGCGGGAAAGAAGTTCCGGCTCGACCCGCCGGAAGATCTGCTGTGCGCGGGCCGACCGCAGCGCCGGATAGGTTTGCCATCGGTCGATGATCGCCTGCGATTCGGCCGAGATGGACGGACGCTGCACAGTCTCGCCCGGTGCGAAGAAGCTTTCCGTCAGGTCATGCACATGTTCCAGCCGCCCGCGCAGCCGGACGGACCAGGCATCGGCATCCGCCTGTCCCATCATGGCGGCGATCAGGGCGATTCCGGCCCCGTCCTTGGGCAGGGAATGGGTCTGGGCGTCGTTCACCATCTGGATGCGGTGTTCGATGTCGCGATGCTGGCGATAATGATCGGTCAGGTCCCGCGCGACATCCGCCGGGATCCAGCCCTTGTCCGCAAGGGCCGCCAACCCGCCCACCGTGTCGCGGCACCGCAGGTCGGGGTCGCGCCCACCCGCGATCAACTGGCGGGTCTGGGTGAAGAATTCGATCTCGCGGATGCCGCCCCGGCCCAGCTTCATGTTGTGGCCGGGGATCTCCAGCCGTCCGCCCAGGCCCTTGTGGTCGCGGATGCGCAGGCGCATGTCATGCGCGTCCTGGATGGCGGCGAAATCCAGGTGCTTGCGCCAGACGAAGGGGCGCAGTTCGCGCAGGAAGCGTTCGCCCGCCGCGATGTCGCCTGCCGCCGCCCGCGCCTTGATGAAGGCCGCGCGTTCCCAGGTGCGGCCCTCGGCCTCGTAATAGGCAAGCGCCGCGGCGGCCGACATACAGACCGGTGTAACCGCCGCATCGGGCCGCAGCCGCAGGTCGGTGCGGAAGACATAGCCATGTTCGGTCACGTCGGACAGCATCGTCGCCATCTTGCGCGTGGCGCGGATCAGCGCCGCCCGCGCCTCCTGCTGGTCGCCGTCCGCATAGGCCGCATCGTCGAACAGCACGATCAGGTCGATGTCGGAACTGTAGTTCAGTTCGCGCGCCCCGCCCTTGCCCATCGACAGGGCAAAGACGCCGCCGGCGGGGGCGTCCGTTTCGGGCAGCTTGCCCCGGCGCCGTTCCTGGGCGACCTGGGCGCGCAGGGCCAGATCGACGGCCCGGTCGGCCAGATCGGACAAGGCGCCCGTCACCTGTTCCAGCGTCCAGACGCCGCCCAGGTCGGCCAAGGCGGCCAGAAGCGCGACCCGCCGCTTGGCCCGGCGCAGGGCCACCGCCAGATCGTCGGCCGACAGGTCGTCGAAGCCCGCCGTTTCGCGTGCGACCACATCGTCGTGATCCAGGGCGGCGGGCAGCCAGTCGGCCTCTTTCTGCAAAAGCCCCGCCAGATAGGGGCTGCACCCGGCGGCACCGCCGATCAGCGCGGTCAGGGCGGGGTCCAGCGCGGGAAGCCGGGCAAGGACATGCCGGGCACGGTCGGGATCGGCGACAAGGGGATGACGGGTGATGCGGGCGGCGAAATCCATGGGCGGCAGACTAGCCAAAGACCCTGCCCCGTCAACGCCGGCCGATGGATCACTTCAAGGTTTAACCCTTTCCCGGCTTGGCGGGTGATGCAATCGTTGTTAGGCTTTCGCGCAAATCAACTGTTGGGCATACGGATCCTTTTTGGCGCATGATCAGTTCTGCAACGACAATCCGCCATAAGGGCCTGCGCTGATGCGTCATACCCTGCCCCATGCGCCGCAATTCTATGTGACGGCACCGCAGCCTTGCCCCTATCTGCATGGCCGTGCCGAACGCAAGCTGTTCACTGCGCTGCATGGCGACAATGCGTCCGACCTGAACAACGCCCTGTCCCGCCAGGGCTTCCGCCGGTCGCAGAACGTGCTGTATCGGCCCAGCTGCGAAAGCTGCGTGGCCTGCATGTCGGCGCGCATCCGGGTGGCGGATTTCCAGCCGTCGCGCACGCAGCGCCGGCTGATGCGGCGCAATGCCGGGCTGCGCCGGCTGGCGACAAGCGCCTGGGCCACGGAAGAACAGTTCGAGCTGTTCCGCCGTTACCTGGACAGCCGCCACGCCGATGGTGGCATGGCCGACATGGACATCTTCGAATTCGCCGCCATGATCGAGGAAACGCCGGTCAAGACGCGGGTGATCGAATACCGCTGCAGCGGCGACCAGCCGGAACGGCTGGCGCCCGGCGACGACTTCCTGGCCGCCGTCTGCCTGACCGACGTCCTGGATGATGGCCTCAGCCTGGTCTACAGCTTCTATCATCCCGTCCTGCAACCGGCGAGCCTGGGGACATACCTGATCCTGGATCACATCGAGATCGCGCGGGCGGCGAAGCTGCCCTATATCTATCTGGGCTATTGGGTGCCGGGCAGCCGCAAGATGGACTACAAGGCCAAGTTCTCGGCCTTGGAGATCTACAAGGGCGGGGTCTGGCAGAACATCGGCAATCCCGAGGATCATTCGAACGAGGCCCACCCCTTGTCCGTCGATCCCATTGTGGAACAGGTCGCCCGGATCGCGCTGCCGCAATTTGATCGCTGATCCGCGAAAGAAAATTACAAATTTAGTGTGAACCGCGCCATTTTATCCGCGCCACCCCATTGACCCTGATCGCCTGCCTCCATAGTTTGCGCCGACTCGCGGGCGGGTTTGGCCGCGTGTGAACAGGATGGAGGAAGGCATGTCCCGAACGATGACGGGTGCAAGAATGGTTGTCGAGGCGCTGCGCGATCAGGGCGTCGACACGGTATTCGGCTATCCGGGCGGGGCGGTGCTACCCATCTATGACGAACTGTTCCAGCAGAACGACATCACCCATGTCCTGGTCCGCCACGAACAGGGCGCGGTCCACATGGCCGAAGGCTATGCCCGGTCCACGGGCAAGCCGGGGGTCGTGCTGGTCACCTCGGGACCGGGCGCCACGAATGCCGTCACCGGGCTGACCGACGCGCTGCTGGATTCGATCCCGCTGGTCGTGCTGTCGGGCCAGGTTCCCACCTTCATGATCGGCACCGACGGCTTCCAGGAGGCCGATACGGTCGGCATTACGCGGCCCTGCACAAAGCACAACTGGCTGGTCAAGGACACGGAAAAGCTGGCCGAGACGATCCACAAGGCCTTCCAGGTCGCGACCTCGGGTCGCCCCGGTCCGGTTCTGGTCGATATCCCCAAGGACGTGCAATTCGCCAGCGGCACCTATGTCGCGCCGAAGCAGGTCGAGCCGGGCCGTTACCAGCCGGTGCGCAAGGGCGACATCCAGGCCATTACCCGGCTGGTCGAACTGATGGAAGGCGCGGAACGCCCGATCCTTTACACCGGCGGCGGCGTCATCAATTCCGGTCCCGGCGCCAGCCAGTTGCTGCGCGAACTGGCGGATGCCACGGGCTTTCCGGTCACCTCGACCCTGATGGGGCTTGGCGCCTATCCGGCGTCGGGCAAGAACTGGCTGGGAATGCTGGGGATGCACGGGCTGTACGAGGCCAATTTGGCGATGCATGGCTGCGACCTGATGATCAACATCGGCGCGCGTTTCGACGACCGCATCACCGGACGCATCGCCGATTTCAGCCCCCATTCGATCAAGGCCCATATCGACATCGACCCTTCCAGCATCAACAAGGTGGTGCGGGTGGACATCCCCATCGTCGGCGATGTGGGCCACGTTCTGGAAGATCTGCTGAAGGTCTGGAAATCGCGCGGCCGCAAGGTCAACAGCGCGGCCCTGCGCGACTGGTGGCAGACGATCGAGGGCTGGAAGGCCAAGAACTGCCTGTCCTATCGGAACAGCGACACGCTGATCAAGCCGCAATACGCGCTTGAACGGCTGGAGGCGCTGACCAAGGGCCGCGACCGATACATCACGACCGAGGTCGGCCAGCACCAGATGTGGGCCGCGCAATACCTGCATTTCGAGGGGCCGAATCGCTGGATGACCTCGGGCGGGCTGGGGACGATGGGCTATGGCCTTCCGGCCAGCATCGGCGTGCAGATGGCCCACCCGGATGCCCTGGTCATCAACGTCGCGGGCGATGCAAGCTGGCTGATGAACATGCAGGAAATGGGCACCGCCGTTCAGTTCCGCCTGCCGGTCAAGCAGTTCATCCTGAACAATGAACGCCTTGGCATGGTCCGCCAGTGGCAGCAATTGCTGCATGGCGAACGCTACAGCCAAAGCTGGTCGGACAGCCTGCCGGACTTCGTCAAGCTGGCCGAGGCTTTCGGCTGCAAGGGCGCCGTGGTCAAGGATCCCAAGGATCTGGACGACGCGATCCAGCAGATGCTGGATTACGACGGCCCGTTCATCCTGGATGTCCTGGTCGAGAAGCACGAGAACTGCTTCCCCATGATCCCGTCCGGCAAGCCGCATAACGAGATGCTTCTGGGTGAGGCCGCGACCTTTGGCGTCATCGAATCGGAAGGCGCGGTTCTGGTCTGACCCATGCGTGGGGGCGGTGCCCCCACACCCCCCGGATATTTCTGCACAGAAGATGAAGGCAGAGCCATGAACGCTTTGAACATCCAGAAGGGCGCGTCGAGCCATTCGGCCTATGACCTGCGCGACCCGAATTCCCAGGTCGAGGAAAGCCATACCCTGGCCGTCCTGGTCGAGAACGAGCCAGGCGTGCTGGCCCGCGTGATCGGGCTGTTTTCCGGGCGCGGCTACAACATCGACAGCCTGACAGTGGCCGAGGTGGACCACACCGGACATCGGTCGCGCATCACGCTGGTGACGCGCGGCACGCCTGCGGTGATCGCCCAGGTCAAGGCGCAGTTGGGCCGGATCGTGCCGGTGCACGAGGTTCACGACCTGACGGTCGAAGGTCCGGCGGTGGAACGGGAACTGGGATTGTTCAAGGTGCGCGGCCAGGGCGAGAAGCGGGTCGAGGCGCTGCGCATCGCGGAAATCTTCCGCGCCAATGTCGTCGATTCGACGCTGGAAAGCTTTGTCTTCGAACTGGTCGGAACGCCGACCAAGCTGGATGCATTCGCGGACCTGATGCGGCCGCTTGGGCTTGTCGATCTGGCGCGCACCGGGGTCGCCGCCCTGTCGCGCGGGGTCTGAGGTCAGGTCAGCGGGCGGCTGCGACCCGAAGCTCTGGCTCGGGGATCAGCCGCTCTCTCGGCTCGGACGCCGGGGAAACGGATACGACGCGCAGATGCGATTCGGCCGGGGTGGCCGTGGCCCGCAGCATCCCGGGCAGATGCGCGAATTCCTGTTCGGAAAGCAGATCGACCTTGCGGGCGTTGCGCAGCGCGCCGACGATCTCGCTTTCCAGTTCGACCAGATCGCCGGGCTGCGGCCACCGGGCGGCATGGACAAGGTTTTCACGGCCCTGCAGATAAGCAAGGGAAGCATGATCCTCGCACCAGATCACTGCCTTCTCGCGTTCTGCGCTACTCCATACGACTACACCGATCATTCCGACACTCCAAACGCGAGTCAGTGGACAGCGCGTCAACCCGAACCAGTGATTGCACTTTATGTGCATGGTAATAACTACAAAAGCAGAAATCCGCCGGGCGCTTACCTTTTTTTGACGAATTCCCGGCAAGTTTTCGCCTTCAAGGTTGTTCGCGTGATATTTATGCAATAACGCGCTGATATTTGGCCTTGTTTTTTGCCCAATTTCTTTATGGCCAGCATGCATATCATGCAAAATTTAAATATCGGCCGTATTTCCGTGACCTTTTTGCCACTGCTGTCACAGTTTACGTCAACGTATCCGGCCACTTTGCACATCCGCAACCGCTTGGCGCACCTGGGCCAGGCGGGCGGCCCGTGACGGATGGGTGCCCAGGACGTGATCGCCCGGATCCGGAATGCGCTCGAAGAAACGCGAGCCGTTGATGGGATCAAACCCTGCATTCAGGGTCATGATCGCACCCAGATAGTCGGCTTGCAGTTCCCAGTCGCGGGAATAGTAACGCGACCCGACCGATGCCCCGATTCGCTGCGCCGCCTCGATGGCATCGGGATTGTTGCCATAGACCGAGGCGATGCTGCCGAGAATCACCGCCCCCGCCGCAGCCGCGCCCGCCTTGCGGTCCAGGTGGTTGAGGACGTGATGGGCGGCCTCATGCCCCACGACGAATGCGATCTCGTCGCCGTTACGGGTCTGGGCGATCAGTGACAGGGTAAAGCCGATGATCGGACGGCCGGTGGCGTCGATGGTCTGGAAGGCGTTGGCTTCCTGGCCCGGCCGGTCGTCCACCACGAACTGGAAGTCGCAATTGATGGGCTGCGTGCGCCTTTGCAGGCATTCGCGTTCCACCGCCGGCTCCATCCGGCGCATCACCGACACGAACATGCGGGCCGCGGATTGCGGCGTTCCGTCATTGGTCAGGACCGGCGCGGGCTGGGCCGCGCCGTAAGGCCCGGTAGCAGGCGTCGGCACCTGATCCACCGGCACCGGGGCGCAGGCCGCGATTCCCAGAACCCCCGCACACAGAGCCGCCGTGACCTGCTTCATTCTCCGCCCCTTGCCCGATGCCGCGCCTTGCCTTGGCGCGATCGTTACGCTTCGCTGGCCTGATCCTAGCGGGTCGCGAAAACCCGTGCAAACCCTGCCCGCTTGTCCAGGGCCGCACATCACGCGAATGTCGGCTTGAAACAAGGAGACGACGATGTTCACCATCGAGCATGATTTCGACGCAACCGTCATCACCCTGATCGACGAGGTCGATCCCGATACCGGCCCCTTGAACGAGGATGTGGTGATCCTGTCCTTCGACGACCGCGTCGTCCTGGAACAGATCGGCCCGGACGAGGAGGTGGTGCGCATCACCCTGTCGATGCATCAACTGACCGAATTGCGGCTGGCGCTGAACCTGCCCGAAGGCAACTATCGAATCGAACGGGGCTAGCTTGCGCCATCCGCCGCTTTGCGAAAGAACGGCCGGAAAAGGAGACTGACATGTCCTATCGCAACGATGCCGCGGTGGATTTCCTGGCGACCCGCCGGTCGCACCCACCCAAGATGCTGCGCGCCCCAGGCCCCGACCGGCCCGAGATCCTGCGCCTTCTGACGCTGGCCGCCCGCACGCCCGATCACGGCAAGCTGGAACCATGGCGCTTCGTTGTGCTGGAACGCGCGGCCCTGGACCGGCTGGCGCCGATCCTTCGAGATCGGGTGCTGGCCACGGGCCAGGATCAGGCGGTGGCGGACAAGGCCGCCTCGGCTTTCGATTCGCCGGTCATCGTGGCGGTGGTTTCGACGCCGGTGGCGAGCGAGAAGGTGCCCGGATGGGAGCAGTTCCTGTCGGCGGGCGCGGTCTGCCTGGGGCTTGTCAATGCGGCGCTCGCCTCGGGCTGGGGGGCAGCCTGGCTGACGGGTCCGGCGGTCCTGGACGAAACCTTCGGGCGCAGCCACCTGGGCCTGTCCGAGGATGAGCGCATCGTGGGCCTGGTGCATCTGGGCAGCCGGGGCGAGACCCCGCCCGAACGGCCCCGCCCCGATGTCGCGGCCAAGACGACCTGGCTCGAATGACGGTCTTTCGGGCGCTGATCCTGGCTTGGCTGGATCTGCTGCGGCCCCGCATCCTGCGGCTGGCGCTGATGGGGATCGCGCTGACGATTCTGTTGTTCGTGGCGCTGCAGTCGGCTGTCTTCTGGGCGCTTCGCAGCTTCGTGCCGGGCAACCTGACCCTGCCCTGGATCGGGTCATGGGATGTCGGGTCCGCCCTGTCCTGGGGGTCGCTGGCGCTGTTCCCCTTGATGGGGTTCTTCCTGATGGCCCCGGTCGCGGCGGGCTTTGCGGGCCTGTTTGCAGAACGCGTGGCCGAGGTGGTCGAGGAGATGCATTATCCCACCCGCCAGGGGGCGGGACTGGATTTCATGGACGGGCTGCTGGAATCAATCGCGGTCGTGCTGGCCGTGCTGGGGGTGGCGATCCTGTCGCTGTTCCTGACGCCCTTCCTGGGTCCGCTGGCGCCCTTACTGCTGTTTGGCGCAAATGGCTGGCTGCTGGGGCGGGAATTCTTCCAGATGGCGGCGCGCCGTCACCTGGACGAACCGCAGGCCACGGCCCTGCGCAAGGCCAATGCGGGCCGCGTGACGCTTGCCGGGGTGCTGGTCGCGGTGGCCCTGGCGATCCCGTTCGTGAACATCGCGGTGCCGCTGCTGGCGGCAGCGGCCTTCACGCATCTGTTCCACCTGATCAGCGGAACATCCGGTCAAGGTTCGCGATATCCCCGCGGGTGATGAAGCCCCCCAGGATGACAAAGGCGATCGCGGCCCAGATCACCGCAGAAATGGCCGTGGTCCAGATCAGCTTGCGCTTCAGGCGCAGGTCGGCCGGGGCGCCCGCGGGGGTGCCTGGCACGACTTCTCCGGCGTCCTGCTGGCTTTGCTGACCGACCAGGATCACGATGAACAGGGTCAGGAACCACAGGACGGCGTAAAGGACGATTCCCCCGGTGAGGTTCATCAGACTTGCTCCAGTTCGATCAGGCAGCCGTTGAAATCCTTGGGATGCAGGAACAGGACCGGCTTGCCATGGGCGCCGATCTTGGGCTCGCCGTTGCCAAGGACACGCGCGCCTTCGGCCTTCAGCCGGTCGCGGGCGGCCAGGATGTCATCCACCTCGAAGCACATGTGATGGATGCCCCCCGACGGGTTCTTGTCCAAAAACCCCTTGATCGGGCTGTCGTCGCCCAAGGGATACAGCAGTTCCACCTTGGTGTTGGGCAGTTCGATGAACACCACCGTCACCCCGTGGTCGGGTTCGTCCTGGGGCGCGCCGACCTTGGCCCCCAGCGTGTCGGCATACTGGGCCGAGGCCGCGGCCAGGTCGGGCACCGCGATGGCGACGTGGTTCAGGCGTCCGATCATGACTTCCTCCTGTTTTGGGTGGTTCTAGGGGTTTCGCGACCGGGGTGAAAGGAAAACCCTGCGGCCGTTAACCGCTTCTTAGCGAATCGGCGGCTAACTGGGGCAAGCACAACAGGAAAAACCGGCATGCAGAACGACATCGCCCCCGCCTCGGTCGAGGCATTGCCCATGTGGCGTCTTTCGATGCCCAACCGCCCGCTGGCCGGGCTGACCGTTCTTGTGGTCGAGGATTCGCGCTTCGCAAGCGAGGCTGTGCGCCTTTTGTGCCTGCGATCGGGCGCGCGGATCCGGCGGGCCGATTGCCTGCGGTCCGCCGCCCGGCATCTGCAGACCTATCGCCCCGCGGTGGTGATCGTCGATCTGGGCCTTCCCGATGGCGACGGCGCGGACCTGATCCGGCAGGTGGCCAGCACCGAACCCAGGGTGCCGGTGCTTCTGGGCATTTCGGGCGACCCCGATCTGGCCGATGCGGCCCTGGCGGCGGGCGCGGACGGCTTCCTGCCCAAGCCCATCGAAAGCCTGGCCGTCTTTCAGCAGACCATCCTGGCGGCCATGCCCGCTGAAATGCGCGGCCACGGCCTGCGACTTCTGCCGGACGAGGTGATCCAGCCCGACCCCTCTGGCCTGCGGGACGACCTGGCCCATGTGGCCGAGATCCTGGCCACTGCGCAGGATACGGCAGCGGTCGATTACATCGCCCATTTCCTTGCGGGCATTGCACGGTCGGCGCATGACCCCGTGCTCGAGGCTGCGGCCACGGCCCTGGCGCGCGACCATGATGCGGGACATGCACTGGCCAGCGATCTGGCGCGGATCAGCGGACTGGTGCAGGAACGCCTGGCCCAGGTCGCCAGCATGTGACGAAGCGCCGTCGCCTCGGCAGGGGTTCCCATGTCGGGTCGAGCCAGCGCCGGCCAGGCCGGATCCTTGCGGCAAGGCTATGGGTTTACAGCCGTTCCTGCCGCGATCATTCCAGGATGCGGGGATTTTCACCCATGTCGAGACCGGGAAAGACGCTGCGTTCCAGAACATCCCGCGGAATGTCGAACAGATCGCGCATCGCCCAGGCGGCATGGGCGCGGATATCGCGCAAGGGCATCAGGTCGCGCCCCGCATAAAGATCGCCTTCCGCCAGCCCCGGCCAGCCGCCGATCGCCCGGCCGCCGCGGATGTTCCCCCCCGCCACCAGCATCGCCCCGCCGGTGCCGTGATCGGTCCCCCCAGTGCCGTTTTCCCGCACGGTGCGGCCAAATTCCGTCATGGCCAGCACGGTCGTCCGTGACCAGTTCGCCCCAAGATCGGCACGCAGGGTCAGGATCGCGGTGCCAAGCCGCTGCAAGGCGCGGTCGATGACCGGTCCCTGTCGCGCATGACTGTCCCAGCCCGAAATCGAAAAGCTGGCGATCCGCGTTTCCCTGTTCAGGCGATCCGCCGTGAACCGCGCCAGCGCCTGGGCATCGCGGGCCGGCCCCTCGGCGGGTTCGATGCGGGCCAGGTCATCGTTGATGATCTCGATCGCCTGTTCGCCGGCCGGTCGGAACAAGGGGTCGTCGTGCCAGACATGGGCCAGCAACCGCTGGCCCTGCGCGCTCAGCTTGAAGCGGGTCTGGGGCGACCAGCTTTTCGCCGGGGCCGCGCCGTCCAGGATCCGCATGTCCTCAAGGCCCACGGAATAGGCGGTTTCCGATTGCACGCCCGGCATGGTCTGCAACAACCGGTTCAGCCAGCCGTCGCGCTGGCTTCTGGTCTCGACATCGGTGCCGGTCCCCGCCTCCAGCATGTCCTGGCCGTCGAAGTGGCTGCGCTTGTCGCGATAGGGCGTGGACACCGCAGGCGCGAAGGCCAGTTCCCCCGCACGCCACAGCGGCATCAAGGGCGCCAGGGACGGATGCAGCGCGAAAAACCCGTCCAGATCCTGCGCCCCCTTGTCGGGCCCCGCCGACAGCGTCTTGCGCAATTGGCGCAGCTCCGGGTCGCCATAAGGCTGGAACACGTCCAGGCCGTCCATGGCCCCGCGCAGGATGATGACGACCAGCCGGTTCTCGCCCGGCGCGGCGGCGAAGGTCATCGACGACAGCATGGGATGCGCGGCGGCCGAACAGCCGATCAGCGCCGTGGATTTCAGAAACAGGCGTCGTGACAGCATCGCGTCATCTCCGGTTGAAATCGGGCGAGGCGAGGATCAGGGCCAATCCCTCGGCCGGGCTTTCCGCGCGCGGCACCGCCCAGCGAAGCGCGTCCGACGCGGTATCCCCAAGCGCCGCCTGCAGGAAGTCGCGCGGATCGGGAAGGTCCGGGCGCAGCTTCGGCAACAGGCGCATGGCCCAGTCGATCCGCCCCGCCAGCCCCTGCGCCGTGGCCCAGGCCAAGGCATCCTCGGGCCAGCCGTCCGGCCCGCGCGGTGCGCCCCATCGTTGTCCCATGATGAACATGCCCGACAGCAACCGGTTCTGAAGCGCCTGCTGGTCCAGCGCGATGACATCCTGGTGCCGAAAGCCGCAGCCCCGCAGCGCCGCCACGACAAAGTCGAAGGGCTGGCGAACCTTCTGGCGAAAGCAGTCGCGCAGCTCCGGCGCCTCGGCCAGGGTCAGGTAAAGCGTGGGCAGATCGCCCTTCGTGCTGCGGAACACCTGCGCCAGCCGCCTGACAAGGCTGTCGGGCGGATTGTCGGACACGAAATGGACGGCAAGCTTGCGCGCGATATGGCGGGCGGTGGCGTCGTGTCTTGCCAGATCCTCGATCACCTGCCGGATGGCGCCCTGCCCCTCGCCCCGCACATAGGTCTTTCCAAGCACCTGAAAGGGGCCGGGTTCTGCCCAGTTCCCGTTGAAGGTGCTGGCCTGGTCGATAGTGGGCCTGAAGGTCAGCCCCGTCAGAAGCAGGGCAAGCTGGCGCACGTCGCGTTGGTGATAGCCCGCCCCGGCACCCAGGCTGTGAAGCTCGATCATCTCTCGCGCAAGGTTTTCGTTGACACCGCGCCCGCGCTTGCCAGCCTGCGAATTGGGCCCGGCCGAGAGGGTCTGGTCCAGATACATGATCATCCGGGGGTGGGTTTCGGCGGTGAACATCATGTCCGCGAACCCGGACATCAGATGCGGCCGGATCGCCTCGTCCACGAAGGCCGCGGCGGCCGGGGCGTCGAACAGGTTGGCGTTCGATACGGTAAAGTGATCCGCCCAGAACTGCACCAGCCTTTCGCCAAAACCCGCCACATCGCCGACGGCGCGGGCGATCCTGACCTGGGGCGCGCGCAGGCCGAGGATGCGAACCTCGTCGCGCAGGGACTTCAGTTGCGCCTCCTTGTCGGGGGCGTCCGATTGGTTCAGCTCCGCCAGGCGGATACGATAGGGCAGATGATCCCGCGCCAGCGAAAAGGCGTCGCGGTCGGGCGCGGCAGAGGCCACCGCCTCGACCAGGGCCGCGGCATCGGCCGGCGGACGGGTCAGCGGCGACAGTCCATAGCCCAGCCGGATCGCGGCAAGTTCGGGATATGCCGGCATTCGCGCCCCCTTGCAGAACGGGGGCGATCCCCCGCCCCGAACCTAGGGGCGGGTGTCGGCATTGTCAGATCACTCTTTCGGCAGGACGCGCAGGCGCAGGTCGCGCAACTGTTCGTTGGTGGGTTCCGAAGGGGCGCCCATCATCAGGTCCTCGGCCCGCTGGTTCATCGGGAACATGATGACCTGGCGGATGTTCACCTCGTCGGCCAGCAGCATCACGATCCGGTCGATGCCGGCCGCGCAGCCCCCGTGCGGCGGCGCGCCATAGCGGAAGGCCTTGACCATGCCGCCGAAGCGCTTTTCGACCTCGGATGCCGGATAGCCCGCCAGTTCGAAGGCCTTGAACATGATCTCGGGCTTGTGGTTGCGGATCGCGCCGGAAATCAGTTCATAGCCGTTGCACGCCAGGTCGTACTGATAGCCCTTCACTTGCAACGGATCGCCGTTCAGCGCGTCCAGCCCACCCTGCGGCATCGAGAACGGGTTGTGGCTGAAGTCGATCCTGCCGTCGTCGGTCTTCTCGTACATCGGGAAATCGACGATCCAGGCGAACTTGAACTGGTTTTCCTGGGTCAGGCCAAGCTCGCGCCCGATCTCGTTGCGGGCGCGGCCCGCGACGGCTTCGAACTGTTCGGGCTTGCCGCCCAGGAAGAAGACGGCGTCGCCCTCGTTCAGGCGAAGCTGCTGCCGGATCGCCTCGGTCGGCTCGGCGCCAAGCGCCTTGGCGATGGGACCTGCGGCCTCGGTCGAGCCGTCCTCGGCCTTCCGCCAGAAGATATAGCCCATGCCCGGCAACCCCTCGCGCTGCGCGAAGGCGTTCATGCGGTCGGCGAACTTGCGGCTGCCGCCGGTGGGCGCGGGGATGGCGCGGACCTCGGTCCCTTCCTGTTCAAGCAGCTTGGCGAAGATGCCGAAGCCGGAACCGCGGAAATGGTCGGAAACCACCTGCATCTCGATCGGGTTGCGCAGGTCGGGCTTGTCGCTGCCGTATTTCAGCAGGGCCTCGGCATAAGGAATGCGCGGCCAGTTGGCATCGACGGGGCGGCCGCCCCCGAATTCTTCGAACAGGCCCTGGATCACGGGCTGGATCGCGGCAAAGACATCCTCCTGGTCCACGAAGGACATCTCGAGGTCAAGCTGGTAGAAGTCGGTCGGGCTGCGGTCGGCGCGCGGATCCTCGTCGCGGAAGCAGGGGGCGATCTGGAAATACTTGTCGAAGCCCGCGACCATGATCAGCTGCTTGAACTGCTGGGGGGCCTGCGGCAGGGCATAGAACTTGCCCGGATGCAGGCGCGAGGGCACCAGGAAGTCGCGCGCCCCTTCGGGCGAGGATGCCGTGATGATCGGGGTCTGGAATTCCGTGAAGCCCTGGTCCCACATGCGGTTGCGGATCGACCGGATCACCTGCGACCGCAGCATGATGTTGTTGTGCAGCGACTCGCGCCGCAGGTCCAGGAAGCGGTATGCCAGCCGCGTTTCCTCGGGGTATTCCTGGTCGCCGAAGACCGGCAGCGGCAGTTCGTCCGAAGGGCCCAGAACCTCAAGCTCGGTCGCATAGACCTCGATCTCGCCGGTGGGCAGCTTGGGGTTGACCAGGGACGCGTCGCGCAGCTTCACGCGGCCGTCGATGCGGATCACGGTTTCGGCGCGCAGCTTGTCCATCGCAGCGAAGGCCGGGCTGTCGCTGTCGGCCAGCACCTGGGTCATCCCGTAATGGTCGCGCAGATCGACGAACAGCACGCCCCCGTGGTCGCGGACCCGATGGACCCAGCCTGACAGGCGGACGGTTTCCCCTGCATGGGCGGCGGTCAGATCGCCGCAGGTATGGCTGCGATAGGCGTGCATGGTCGTTCCCCGAATAATCCGCCCTGCATCAAGCGTGGCGGGGGCGGGAAGTCAACCGGTCAGAACGGCCGCACCACGTTGCCGCTGTAGAAATAGACGCCCATGCCCACCGCGAACAGGATGTTGCCCGCGACCGCGTGCAGCACCCAGGCCGAGGGGAAGCCGTGGCGCAGATAGGCACGGGCGAAGAACCAGCCGCCCAAGAAGGTCAGGATCGCCACGATCCAGGACCAGTACATCAGATGGGCAAAGGAAAAGACCGCGGCGTTCAGCGCGATGGCCGCCCGCCCCTGGGGAAGGATGGCGGCGTAGCGATGGAAGAACAGCGGGCGGAAGATCAGTTCCTGCGGCAGCGCCGACAGAAACGGATAGAACAGCCAGATCGCCGCCAGACGCTCGGGCCAGGCGCGGGCCATCGCGAACAACGCGCCGGGTCGGGTCTGCCACAGGATCAGCGCGCCCGCGGCCAGCGTGATCAGCGCGATGCCCAAGATTTCGGCCCAGGGAAGGCGGCGCCAGCCACGCACCAGGGACCGCCATCTGAAGCTTCCGGTCAGCCACAACAGGCCCATGCCGACCATGCTGAACACCGCAAGCGCGCGGAACAGCAGATGGGGTGGCATGAACAGCGCAATGGCCAGCGGCGCCCCGATATAGAGCGCCGCGAACTCGACCCACAGCCGCGCGCGCGGCCTTACCGCGTCAGGCGCGTCTGCAACCATCGCACCCAATCCGCGCGGCTGCCCGCAAAGGCGTTGAGGTCGGTATTGCCCCGGATGCCCGGCACGATCCCGGTGCCGGTATATTGCCAGAAGGCCCAACGCTGGCCGGGATAGGGAACGCTGGGATGGTTGGCGACGGAACGCAGCCAGAATTCCGCCCGCATGTCGCCCAGCCGGTTGTCGCGATAGAAATCGACCGTGGTATAGATGATCGGGCGCTGCCCGTAATGGCGGCCGACGATGTCCATGAAGATGGACGCCTGCTGCTTGACCTCGGCTGGCGAGGGCCGATAGGGGCAGGTCCGCGAATTGGTCCATTCAAGGTCGATGACCGGCGGAAGCGAGCCGATCTCTCGCGGGACCTGGCGGATGAACCAGGCGGCCTGTTCCGCCCCGCTGCGGCAGAAGTAATAGTAGTGATAGGCACCGCGCGGGATGCGGGCCTGCGCGGCTTCCCTCCAATAACGGTGGAAGTTCGGGTCGTAGTGATCGCCCCCTTCGGTCGCCTTGATGAAGGCGAAGCTGATTCCCGCGTTGCGGACACGGTTCCAGTCGATGTCGCCCTGCCAGCGGGACACGTCGATGCCATGGACCGCGTGGCCATAGGGGCCGCGACCGCCCCAGTCATGCGGGGCTGAATCGCCCAGTTGCGGATTGGCCCCCGGTCCCGGTGCGGGCCGGTATCCGCCGCGTTCCGGCGTGCGCGAACAAGCGACCGCCAGCACCAACATCAGCCCCATCAATATCTTGGTAAAATACCGCATCCTGCCCCTTCGATCTTGCGATGAGCGTTTGGCACGCCCTTGGGGTCGCTTATCGCAAGATCGTGAGGCAAAGTCACCGGGCCGTGACGGTCACGAGTGCGTCAGTCAGTTCGCCTGCTCGGGGGCATCCTGGGTTGCAGGGGCAACGTCTTCCGTCGCGGGGGCAGCTTCGGTGCCGCGAACCTCTCCTTCCTCGGGTTCCGGCAGGCCCTCGGGCGAAACCACGGGCGGCGCGGTGCCGTCGGTGCCCTCGGCATTGGTGATCGGCGTGTCGGCAGGGGGCGGGGTCGTGGCTATCCCTTCGTTCTGGTCGTCCATGCCCGGCCGGAACACCAGGAAGGCCAGAAAGGCGGCGATCAGGACAATGGCAAGGGCGGTCAGCGCAGGCACATGGCGGCGGGCCGAACGCTGCGGGTTGTTGTCATTATGGGACATGGGGTTTTCTCCGATGGCTTGACAAGGAAACTGCCGAAGGTTGGCCTAGTTCCTGTCCGGCACCAGCTTTCCGGGGTTGAGGATGCCGCGGGGATCCAGCGCCGCCTTGATCTGGCCCATCAGGTGCCAGCCCTCGCCATGCTGGGCCTGCATCAGGCCGCGCTTGCCCAGGCCCACGCCATGTTCGCCGCTGATCGTGCCGCCGACCGCAAGGGCGCGTTCGGCCATGCGGGTGGCGATGCGCTTGGCCGCCGCGACCTCGTCGGCATTGGCGGGATCGACCAGCAGAAGCGAATGGAAATTGCCGTCGCCCACATGGCCCAGGATCGGACCGATCAGGCCTTCGGCCGCGATATCCTCGGCTGCCGCATGGACGGCGGCGGGCAGGTGCGACATCGGCACGCAGACATCCGTGATCAACCCCGAGGCGCCGGGCCGCAAGGCCAGACACGCGTGATAGGCCCCGTGCCGCATCCGCCACAACCGGGCGCGATCCTCGGCCGAGGTGGCCCAGTCGAAGCCCTGGGCACCGAACTCGGCCGCGATTTCCCCAAAGCGGGCGGCGTCCTCGCGCACGGCGCCGGGGCTGCCGTGGAATTCGATCATCAGATGCGGCTGTTCCGGCAGGCTGCTGCCCGAATGCAGGTTGAAGGCCCGCGCGCTTGCCGCATCGACGAATTCGATCCGCGCCATGGGAATGCCCGACTGGATGGTCGCGCTGACGCATTCCACCGCATGATCCAGGCTGTCGAAGGCGCAGACTGCGGCGGCCACCTCCTCGGGCTGGCCGTGCAGGCGCAGGGTCAGTTCGGTGATGACGCCCAGCGTCCCTTCGGATCCGACGAACAGCCCGGTCAGGTCGTAACCCGCGCTGGATTTCGCCGCCCGCGTGCCGGTGCGGATGATCCGCCCGTCGGCCAGCACCACCTGCAAGGCCAGCACGTTGTCGCGCATCGTGCCGTATCGCACGGCCGTTGTCCCGCTTGCCCGGGTCGCGGCCATCCCGCCCAGGCTGGCATTGGCGCCGGGATCGACCGGAAAGAACAACCCCGTCGCGCGCAGTTCCGTGTTCAGCGCCTCTCGGGTGACACCCGGCTGGACGCTGGCCTGCATGTCCTCGGCCCGGATCTCGACCACCTTGTCCATGCGCGACAGGTCCAGGCTGATGCCCCCGCCCACCGGCAAGGCATGCCCTTCCAGCGAGGTGCCAGTCCCCCAGGCCACCACCGGGACGCCCGCCTCGTTGCAGGCGGACAGGATCGCCGACACTTCCTCGGCGCTGTCGGGCCAAGCCACGGCATCGGGTGGCGGCGAACGGTGAAAGCTTTCGGATTGCGCGTGATGGTCACGGTCCGCCGCCGTCTCGGACAGACGTGTTCCCAAGATGCCACGCAGACGGTCGGAAAGGGGGTTGGGCAGGCTCATGGTCATTTCCCTGGTTGATGCGGGCAGGTTAGCCTTGCGGTTGAACCATGGCAAAGGCCGCCGCGTTCAGTCATCAACGGTTTACAAAACTGCAATAACGTCGCACCAACCCGCTGTCAGACTTGTTTGCACCGCCCAGGATAGCCGATGGACACCACCCGGATCTCGCCGCTGTATCGGACAGCCTTGCGCGACAGCGATCACAGCCTGCCCGAAGGCCTGCGGCCCGAAACGGCGGCCCGGACCGACCATGCCTATGTCACGCTGGTGACCAATCCTGACTATCTGCCAGGGGCCGAGGCGCTGCTGCGGTCGCTGAAACTGACGGGAACGCGCGCGGATCTGGTGGTGATGCATCGCGGCCTTGGCCCGGCCCATCTGGCCCGGCTGCGCGCCCATGGCGCCCGGCTGATCGCCGCCGACCTTCTGCCCACGTCCGAGGCTTTCGACCGCGCCCATGCCCGCGATGCCCTGCACGCCCGCGCGGCCTTCACCCAAGGCGGCAAGCCCGATTTCCACACGCCCTTGGACAACTTCGTCAAGCTGCGGCTGTGGCAGCTTGACTATGACCGCTGCGTCTTCATCGACGCCGACGCCGTGGTGCTGCGCCCCGTGGAAAAGCTGTTCGATTTGCCCGAATTCTGCGCGGCGCCCAATGTCTATGACGGGCTGGACGGGTTCCACCGGATGAACTCGGGCGTCTTCACGGCGCGCCCCGACATCCGCACCTTCAACGCGATGATGGCGCATCTGGACCGGCCCGGCGTCTTCTGGCGCCGCACGGACCAGACCTTCCTGCAGGATTACTTCCCCGACTGGCACGGGCTGTCGATCCACCACAACATGCTGCAATATGTCTGGATGAACATGCCGGAATTGTGGAGCTGGGAAGACATCCGCATCCTGCATTTCCAATATGAAAAACCCTGGCAGGACCATGACAAGGCCCATCTGCTGCGCCCCTTGATCGACCTGTGGCGCGCCATCGCGGAAGGCCAGCCCGTGCCCGATCTGGCCGCCCAGGTCCGCCCGGCCGCCTGATGCGCATCGCGCTGACCGGCGCATCGGGCATCGTCGGCGGCTTCGTGCTGCAGGCGGCGCTGGCGGCGGGCCACCAGGTCACGCGGCTGGACCGCAGCACCGGCTTCCAGTTGGGCGATGCCCCCGATCTGTCGGACCAGGACGCCCTGATCCATTGCGCCTTCGCCCATGCCCCAGGCCGCTATCGCGGCGGCGAGGGGGACGACCCCGACAGCTTCCTGCGCCTGAACGGCGACGGCACCCGCCACCTGTTCGACGCGGCGGTCCGCGACAGGGTGGGCCGCATCGTCTTTCTGTCCTCGCGCGCGGTCCATGACGGCCATCCCCCGGGCGCCTCGCTGCCCGACGACCTGCCCGCTCGCCCGGTTAACCTTTACGGCCAGGTCAAGGCGGATGCCGAGGCTTACCTGACCACCCTTCCCGTGCCAGCAACCGCGATCCGGGCCACCGGCGTTTATGGACATCCCGGCAAATGGCGCGACCTGTTCGGCGATTTCCTGAACGGCCGCCCCATCCCGCCCCGCATCGCGACCGAGGTTCACGGAGAAGACCTGGCGCAGGCGATCCTGCTTCTGCTGGACAGAGACGACCCGCCCGCGCAGGTCAATTGCAGCGACTTGATCCTGGACCGACACGATCTGCTGGCCGAGGTGCAGGCGCTGACGGGCTGCCCGCACCCCCTGCCCGACCCGGCGGATCCGGCGCCCTTGCGGGTTCAGACCTGCGACCGCCTTCATGCGCTTGGCTGGAAGCCAGGTGGCCTTGCGAAACTGCGCGCCACCCTGCCCCATCTTCTGTGCTGAAATATCCTCGGGGGTAGGACGCCACAGGCGTCCGCAGGGGGTTGAAGACTCCCTGCCACCGCGGGACGCAATCAGGCGCGCCGTGCCAGGGCCCGCGCCCGCTTGCGCGGATCCGCATCGAACAGCGCGGCAAGCTGTTCGGTGATCGCCCCGGCCAACTGGTCGGCATCGGTGATCGTTACCGCGCGTTCATAATACCGCGTCACGTCATGGCCGATGCCGATCGCCAGCAGTTCGACCATCCGCTTCTTTTCCACCATGGCGATCACGTCGCGCAGGTGCTTTTCCAGGTAATTCGCCGGATTGACCGACAGGGTCGAATCATCGACCGGGGCACCGTCGGAAATCACCATCAGGATCTTGCGCGCCTCGGTCCGCCGGACCAGCCGCTTATGCGCCCATTCCAGCGCCTCGCCGTCGATGTTTTCCTTCAGCAACCCTTCCTTCATCATCAGCCCAAGGTTCGGCCGCACCCGCCGCCAGGGAGCATCGGCGGGCTTGTAGATGATGTGGCGCAGGTCGTTCAGCCGCCCCGGCTGCGCGGGACGGCCCGCCTGCAGCCAGGCCTCGCGCGATTGGCCGCCCTTCCAGGCGCGGGTCGTGAAGCCCAGGATCTCCACCTTGACGCTGCAGCGTTCCAAGGTGCGCGCCAGCACGTCGGCGCAGATCGCCGCGATGCTGATCGGACGGCCCCGCATGGACCCGGAATTGTCGATCAGCAGCGTCACCACCGTGTCGCGGAACTCGGTGTCCTTTTCCACCTTGAAAGACAGGGGCGTCGTCGGGTTCGCCACCACGCGCGCCAGGCGGCCGGCGTCCAGCACGCCTTCCTCCTTGTCGAATTCCCAGCTGCGGTTCTGCTGCGCCTGCAGGCGGCGCTGCAACTTGTTGGCCAGCCGCGACACCGCGCCGCGCAGGGGTTCAAGCTGCTTGTCCAGATAGGCGCGCAGGCGTTCCAGTTCGGCCGGATCGGCCAGATCCTCGGCCCGGATTTCCTCGTCCCATTGCTGGGCGAACACCTTGTAATCCGCGCTGGCTTCGCTGACCGGCGGCGGCAGGTCGGGCGGCGTTTCCGATTCCGGCATCTCGGCCTCGTCGGTCAGCTGCTCGTCGGACTGATCGTCCATGCTGACCTGGGCCTGCCGTTCGTCCTGCTGCTGTTCCTGCGAACGCTCGGGCGAGGCCTCGGCATCCTCGCTGTCGTCCTGGTCGCGCGACTGGTTGTCGCCGGCTTCCTCGTCCTGTTCGGCGTTCTCGCCGGCGTCGTCCTCGTCCGGCTGGTCGGGATCGTCGCCAAGCTGGTCGCCATAGCCCAGGTCGCTGATCACCTGCCGCGACAGGCGCGAGAACGCCGCCTGGTCGGCCAGAACCTCGTTCACATGGGACAGCGACCCGCCCGCCTGCTGTTCCACGAAGGGGCGCCACAGATCCGCCACATGCTGTGCTCCGGACGGCAGCGTGCGGCCGGTCGCCGCCTGTCGGACGATGTATCCGGCAGCCACCGCCAAGGGCGCGTCGGCAGGCGCCTTAATCTGGCCATAGCCCTTCTTGTCGGCATCCGCCCCGATGCGGGCGTCGATGTTGGACAAGGCCCCCGGCATGTCGCGCGCGCCAAGCGCCTCGCAACGCGCGGTTTCCATGGCCTCGTAAAGCTCTCGCGCCATGGGACCGGCGGGGGCGAAGCGGGCATGGGTCGCCGCGTCGTGATGGCGCAGGCGCATCGCCAAGGCATCGGCCGTGCCGCGCGCCTGCAGGACCTCGTCCCGGCCCATGCGGCGGCTGACCTGCGGCAGGCGCATGGTGTCGCCCGCCACGCCCGAGGGATCGGCGCTGAAGGTCACGTTCAACTCTCGGTCGCTGGCCAAGGCGCGGGTCGCCTCGGTCAGGGCCTTCTTGAAGGGATCGGCGGGGTTGTCGGACTTTTTCATGGCAATTTATAGACCACCGCCACGCGCCCCAGGCAAGGGCGCATGTGCAGGAATGCGGCACGGCCTGTGCGCCGCCGCCTGCGAAAAAGCTGAACCGCGCCTGCAAACAGGCGTTAGGCTGTCCGGGCCATTCCACATGAAAGGACATCTTCCATGAGCAAACCCCGCATCGGCGTCATCATCAGTTCCACCCGCGACAGCCGTTTCGCCGACAAGCCTGCGCAGTGGCTGATGGACAAGGTCAAGGACCATCCCGACCTGGAATTCGACCTGATCGACCTGCGCGACCAGAACCTGCCCTTCTTCAACGAAGCCGCGTCGAACCTGTGGATGCCCTCCAGCGACCCGAATGCGGTCGCCTGGCAGGAAAAGCTGGCAGGGTTCGACGGCTTTGTCTTTGTCGTGGCGGAATACAACCGGTCCATCACCGGGGCGCTGAAGAACGCCCTGGATCAGGCCTACAAGGAATGGAACCGCAAGCCCTTCAGTGCCCTGGCCTATGGCAGCATGGGTGGCGCGCGCGCCCTGGAACATCTGCGCCTGATCGGGATCGAGCTTCAGATGGTGCCCCTGCGCAACGCCGTCCATATCAGTGCGGGCGACTTCTTCAAGGTGTCGCCCCTGGGATCGGACGCCCCGATGAGCGAGATCGAGGGCAATCTGGAAGGCTCGCTGAAGGCGATGCTGGACGAACTGTCCTGGTGGGCCAAGACCCTGCAAACGGCGCGGGGCTGAAAGATCGCGGGCAGCATCCGCGGGGATGCTGCCCGTATATGGTTGGAAGTATCCGGTCAGAGCGGCGGGGTCAGAACCGGTCCAGATGGGCGTCGATGGCGGCGGCGATCTCGCGGCGGATCACGGCGCGCAGATTGGCCGAGAATCGCTGCCCAAGCTCTCCGTTCAGTTCCTCTTGCACCATCTCGCGCAGCAGTTCGCGGATGCTCTGTTCCTCGTCGTTCAGATCGGCCTCGGCCCTCATTTCGGCATCGAAAGCCTCGGCCTCGGCCGCCAGTTGGGCGACGGGATCGACGGCCACCGCCTGCAGGGGCAAAGCCCAGCCGGACAGACGCGGTTCGACGGGCTTCGCTTCGGTCATCTTGACCGGGGCAGGCTCATCAAGCTCGGGACGCATCCGCGCCTTCCAGTCGAAAGCCTCGGCGAAGTCGTCGCCATCGTCTGCCAGATCCTCGACCGCCTGCTGGAAGCTGGTCGGCATGGCCGGACGCACCGGAACGGGTTCGGGTTCCACCTGCGGCGCGGCATCACGCGTCTCGGGGCGCAACCAGGACCGCCAGCCAGAGGCCTTGGGCGCCTCGGGTTCCTCGACCCGCCGCTCGGCCTCCAGCCGCAGGGGCGACGTGTTCGCCACGGGCGCGGCGTCGGGTCTGGCCCTCAGGATGAATTGGGGGATGGCGGGTGCTTCGGCACGTTCCGGTTCGACAGGGGCCGGGGCGGGACGGGCGACCGATTCGACCATCTGCCGCGCCAGCGCCGCATTGCCGCCATAGCGGCGGGCCAGGAATTCGCCCGCGTCGTCGCGGACCACGTCGCCCCGCCCGGACCGGATATTGTCGCGCGCCGAACTGAGCGCGTCGTCATCGGCGATCATGCGCCGGATGGCTGTCAGGACATCGCCGATGTCTTCCGACAGGCGGGCGGCGTTCTGGGAAAAGCGGGGGTCAGCCATGGTACCCCCCGCCGTTCAGATCATCAGTCGCGCCCGATTGCGCGCAGCACGCGGTCGAGGCTTTCGCCCTGCTTGCTGGTATAAGGCGCGTCGCGCACGGCGTTGTAATACTGCGAAGGGTCATATGTCGGAATCCCCAGGTTCAGGTGTTCTACCGTAAGACGACCCATAGCAGCCAGAAGTTGATAATGTGCTAACTGGAGATTGGCTTCCGCAGTGATCCTGTCAGCCCGCGCCTCGAGCAGCGCCTGTTCGGCATCCAGCACGTCAAGGGTGGTGCGGGCGCCAAGCGCCGCTTCCTCGCGGACCCCGTTATAGGCCTGCTGTGCCGCTGCGATCTGTTCGTCGATGGCGCCGATCTGCGCGCGGGCGACCGAGATGTTGGCCCAGGTGACGCCGACAAGCTCGCTGATCTGGCGGGACACGTTCAGCAGGCTTGCCCGCGCCTGGTCGCGAACCGCCATGGCGCGACGATGGGCGGCGGGCAGGCGCCCCCCCGAATAGATGGTCTGGTTCAGTTCCAGACCCACCGAGGCGCTGTTGCGGTTGTCGTAATCCTGCGTGAACTGCTGGGGGCTGCGGGTTATCCCTGCGCCGATGTTTCCCGACAAGGACGGATTGCGTTCGGCCGCGGCCTGGGCGACGCCCAGCTCGGCCACCGCGGCCTGACGTTGCGCCTGTGCGATCAGCGGGTGATTGCGCTGACCGATCGCACGCGCCTCGTCCACCGAGGCAGGCAGGTTCGGCAGCGGAGGGGGTGGGTCGAGTTCGCCCGGAAAGCGCCCCGTCACCGCCAGATAGCGTTCGCGCGCGACTTCCAGATCCCCCTGCGCGGCGGCAAGCCCAGCCTGGGTTTGCGCCAACTGGGCATCCGCTTGCGCCACATCCGTCACGGTGATCTCGCCCACGTCGAATCGGTCCTGCGCCGCCTGCCGTTCACTGGACAGCACCTCGACCGAGTTCTGTTGCAGCGCGACCCGCAAGGTCGCCTCCTGAATGTCGAAATAGGCGCTTGTCGCGTCCAGAAGGACGTCCTGCTCGACCGAGACAAGCCCCTGGCGCACGGCCAGGACCTGTTCCTTGGCTGCATCGATCGCCAACTGGGATCGTCCCCAGTCGTAAAGGAGAATCTGGGCGCCGATCTGCAAGGTGGTGTTTCGCGCCGTGACGTAATCGGTCGTGCCTTCGCTGCGGCTGATCGTATGGCTGGCGGTCCATTGGACGATCGGGCGCAGGGCGGCGATGGCTGCGGCCACGTCTTCGTCGGCGGCACGCAGCACGGCGCGGTTCTGTTCGATCAGGGCGGAATGACGATAGGCCGCTACCATCGTGTCGGCCAGGGATTCGGCCTTCGCCCCCTGGGCGCCAAGGGCGATCAGGGCTGCGAATGCAACCCCGGAAAGGACGCCGCGCCCCCTCACAGCGAAAAACTCCGGGCACGCAGGAAGCCAGGCAGCAATGGCGCCCCTGCGTTGAAGCCATAGCGCCAGACGATCCGGCCCCCGAGGCAATGGCCGATGCGGGCGACGCCAAGCGCCCCTTCCAGGAACAGCGCGGCAATCCGCCCGCCTTCCTTCAGTTGCGACAGGATCGCCTCGGGCACATCCTCGACGCCGCCATTGATGAGAATCGCGTCATAGGGGGCCTGCCTGGGCGCCCCTTCGGCCAGGGGGGCATTCAGGACGGCCACGTTGAAGACGCCCGCCTCGTTCAGGCGGCGTTCGGCCTCGGCGGCCATCTCGGCGCTTTCCTCGATGGCGACCACGGTCTGCACCAGGCGCGCCAGCACGGCCGAGGAATAGCCATAGCCGCAACCCAGATCCATGACCATGTCGCCGGGCTGCAGATCCAGCATGTCGATCATCTTGCCCAGGGTTCGCGGCTCCAGCAGCACCCGGCCGCCGCCCAGATCCAGGTTCTCGCCCGAATAGGCGACGGCCCGGCGCGAAGGGGGCACGAAATCTTCCATCGGGACCGACAGCATGGCTTCGATCACGGGGAATTTGGTGACGTCGTTGGGGCGAACCTGCGTGTCCACCATCATGGTGCGCCGCGCGGCGAAATCGCTCATCTTTGGGAACCTCTGCGAGCCGTTTCACGCTTATTGCCACGATTTCGGACCTCTCGCAACGCTGCACGTTCCCCGCTTGCAAGCGGTGCGCCGATCATTTATGCGATGCGAACCTCGACGGCGGCGGGTTGGCGGAGAGGTTACGCAGCGGATTGCAAATCCGTGAAGACCGGTTCGATTCCGGTACCCGCCTCCAAGGTTCCCCAGACTTGCCGGAAATGCCTTCTGTCAGCCTTTCGCCTGACGGCGCAGGCGCACGGAAAGCTGCCATGGCGTGCCATAGGTCAGCCACAGCGCGGAAACCCACCACAGCGCCACCATCGCCCAGACATCGACGGCCATCCGGCGCAGGATCCCTTGGTCAGCGGGGTTCATCTGGAAGGCGTCGCCCAGGACCGACAGCAGCACGCAGGCGAGGAAGGAAAACAGCCCGCCCCGGCCGATCTGTTGCAAGGCCACGCCCAGGCGGCTGGCGGCCATGCGTTCCATGATGCCGGCCAGGGGAACGGCGACCAGCCAGCTTGCGCCCATGATCGCCATGTAGCGGGTGCCGTCCAGGTCCCACTTGCCGATCTCGCCCCCATAGATCAGGCGCAGCGCGTCGCGGAAGGCCAGCGCGGGTTCGCCGATCTTGGCGCCGATGATGATCGCGGTGCCGAACAGGAACATGCCCGTGGACAGGACCGTCAGCAGTTTCCGGTGTTCCATCAGCACCGGCATCGCCTGCTTGCGGAACAGGCCCATCGCGATGCCCGAAAAGAACAGCATCTGCCAGCCGAAGGGGTTGAACAGCAACCCGCCAAGCCGGTGGTTGGGCACAAAGGCGTTCAGCACCGGGGCAAAGCACCACAGCGAAAACGAGGCCGCCGCAAAGCCCAGCGGATAGCGCAGCAACAGCGGCACCACAAAGGGAACCGAGGCCAGCAGGATCACATAGACGGCCAGCACATCGAGCAGGTTCGGCTGCAACCACATCGTCGCCAGCACGCCGAAGAAGCCGATCGGGTTTTCGATCACCCAGACCGCATATTGGTGCCAGATCGCCGTGTGGTCCATGTCCAGCGCCAGCAGCCCGGCCGAGACCAGCGCCATCAGCATCCCGCCGAATACCAGGGCGCGCCAGACCTCGAAGGCGCGGCGGGCGAAACGCCATTGCGCCGCGCGGCGGCCCTGCTTTGTCTCGACCGACTGCCAGACCATGCCGACCAGGAAGCCCGACAGCAGCACGAACAATTCCGCCGCGTCGAAGATCGAGAAATTCGCCAGCGTAAAGGACCGCAGTTCGGAAACCGGCATGTGGTCCAGCATGATGCAGACCAGCGCGTAGCCGCGCAGCATATCCAACGCGATAAGACGCTTCATGAGGGAAGGACGCTCCATTGCCGCAGCAGGGCGGGGTCGGACACCAGCGCGTCGGTTTCGTCGCGGGTCAGGTAATCCAGCGCCTGTGTCCTGCTGCCTGCATGGGTGATCTTGGCGCCCGCAGTGATGCGGTGCAGGCGCTTGTCTTCCGGCAATGCAGGGTCATCGGGCAACAGCGCGATGTGGCGGTCGATCCGGTCGGGCTGTCCGCCGAAGCGCAACAGATCCGTCGCGCCCTTCAGGGGGCGGGGCATGGACCGGACCACGGCGCTGGCATCGGACAGGATCGCGGGCGGGTCGCGTTCCTCGGGGGTGACCAGCAGCCCGCGCATCCGCGCCCAGCGACCGAAGACCGGGCTTGCCGAATAGCGCGAGGTCACGGGCGACAGGATCAGCCCGGCCAGGATCGGCGACAGCCAGATCAGCTGCGCGGGCGAGAACTGCGCCAGCACGATCAGCGTGCCGATGCCCAGCAGCACATGCCCCCAGTGCCGCGAAATGACGACGTTCCAGTCGGGCATCGACCCGGCACGCACCTGGGCGTTCCAGCCGCTGTCGCGACCGCGCAGGATTTCATAGATCTGGCGGGTCTGGATCAACATCTGCACGGGGGCGATCAGGGCCGACAGCAGGATCTCGAACAGGGAACTGGCGAAGATCCGCACCGGGCCGCCGGAATTGCGCGCCAGGGGCCGCAGCCAGGCGCGGAAGGTCGCGATCAGCTTGGGCAGCAGCAGAAGCGCCATGGACACCACGAACAGCCACAGCATCCGGCGGGAGTCGAAGACCGGCCAGTCGGGGAACAGCTGATAGGCGTTCGGGAAATATTCCGGCGTGGACAGCAGCACCGTGGCCGACAGGACCAGCCCGACCAGGATCAGGGCCAGCCACAGCGGGCTCATCAGGAAGCCCAGGATGCCGATGGTGAAATGCGCAAGCGTCACGGCCCGCGCGCCACGCATGCCGAACAGGCGGGAATGCTGCAGGTTGCCCTGCGCCCAGCGTCGTTCGCGCACGGCCATGTCCAGAAGCGTCGGCGGGCAGCCCTCGAAGCTGCCGCGCAGGTCATGGTCAAGGCGGACCTTCCAGCCGGCGCGGCACAGCGCCGCCGCCTCGACGAAGTCGTGCGACAGGATGGTCCCGCCAAAGGGCGGCCTGCCGGGCAAGCGCGGCAACCCGCAAGACCGCGCAAAGGCAGGCAGGCGGATGATGGCGTTGTGGCCCCAGAAATTGCCGGTATCGCCCGACCAGGCCGACACCCCGCGCGCGATCATCGGGCCATAGACGCGACCCGCGAATTGCGTCAGGCGGGCGAAGATCGTCTCGCCCCCGACCAGGATCGGCATGGTCTGGATCAGCGCCAGCCGGGGATCGGCGTTCATCCGCGCGGACAATTCGCGAATGGTGGCGCCGGTCATGATGCTGTCGGCGTCCAGGACGACCATCTGGTCGTAGCGCCCGCCCCAGCGACGGATGAAGTCACCGATGTTGCCGGTCTTGCGGTCCTCGTTGGTGATGCGGCGGCGATACCAGATGGGCAGGGGCGACATCTTGCGCGCCGCGTCGATCACCATCGTCTCGTTCACGGCGATCACCGGGTCGCGGCTGTCGGACAGCACGAAGATCTCGGCCCGATGGGCCATGCCCTCGCGTTCCAGTTCCCGGGCAAGCGCGGTCAGCAGGCCAATGCTTTTCTGCGCATCCTCGTGATAGATGGGCATGACGACGGCCAGGCGCGCGTCGTTCGGTCCCTGCGGCGTCGTCAGGCGAGGTGCGAACAGCCCGGCCAACACGTTGCAGAACGAAAACCCGACCCAGGCGAAGGTCGGCACGAACAGCACCAGCAGCGCCCATTGCATCGGCGTCGGGCTGTCGCCGAAGGTCCGCAGCATCTGCTGGAACCCGATGATGGCGATGGCCGCCGTGCCGCCGAACGCCACCAGCCGCGCCATCCAGACGCGCCAGCCGTTGCGCAGGCGCGGAAAGGCCAGTTCGGGCCGCGTGCGGAAATCCTGCACCGGCATGGCCAGTGGCGATTCGGGCGGGGTCGCGGGCATCTGTGCCAGATCTGCGGTACGCGGTTCGGCCAGGCTCATGCGGTCCAGCGTGCAAGCCAGGTTTCGCTTTGCGCCACGCCCTCCGGGCTGACCAGCACGGCCTGAAGGTCAGCCAGCGTGGCGTTGCCCGGTTCGAATTCGAAGGCAAGGCGCAGCACCCCCTGATCCACAAGGGGCTTGAGATAGGCATGAACGATGGTCCCGGCCGAGGTCGTGACCTTGGATTCCGGCATGGCGTCCGAAAACAGCGACAGGTCGAAATCGACGATCACGCTGCGCGTGGCCTGCGAATTGATCGAACGACCGCTGCGGACCTGTCGCACCTTTGCCAGGGGAAGGTCGTTGGCAGGCAGCGGCGCGAAGATCAGCCGATACTGGAATTCATGGCGCTTGTCCTTCGTCAGCGGTTCCTTGGGCACCCAATAGCTGACGATGTTGTCGTTGAACTCGTTCTCGACGGGGATTTCGACAAGGCGCACCTCGCCCTCGCCCCAGTTGCCCTCGGGCTCGATCCAGGCCGAGGGGCGCAGGTGATACAGCGCCTCGGCGTCCTGATAATCGTCGAAGTCGCGGCTGCGCTGGACAAGGCCGAAGCCGCGCGGATTGTTGTCCACGAAGGACGAGATCTGCAGGGTCTTGTGCGCGCCAAGCGTGCGCCACAGCGCCTGGCCCGCGCCGGTATGCATCTGCAGGCCGTCGCTGTCATGGACGGCGGGGCGATAGTCGTCCACCTCGCGGCGGCTGGCCGGTCCGAACCAGAACATCGAGGTCAGGGGCGCCAGCCCGGTGTTCTGAAGATCGACACGCGGGAACAGCGCCACGCGCGTGCGCACCATTGTCATGGCGCCAGGATTGACGTCGAACTGAAAGGCGCCTGCCACCGACTTGCTGTCCAGCAGCGCATGGATGCGCACCCAGCCCGATCCTTCCGCCGGTTCCTGGATCCAGAAATCCGTGAACAGCGGGAATTCCTCGCCATCGGGGCTGCCGGTCTTGATCGCCAGCCCGCGCGCCGACAGGCCATAGATCGTGCCGCGCGCCACGGCGCGGAAATAGGTGGCGCCCTGGAAGACCAGGAACTCGTCCATCACCCCGGGCCGGTTCAGGATCGTGCGCAGCCGGAAACCCGACCAACCCATGTTCCCTTTGGTTTGCAGATCCGCGCCGTCGGGAAATTGCGACGGGTCGAATTCCAGCATCGCCGGGTCGAATTCCAGGCGATGCGGCACGCCGTCGCGGACGATGCTGATGTTCACCGGCTCATAGAAGATCGCGCCGGGCGGAAGCAGGTCCATCCCGAACATGGGATTGCCCGCGAAGGGATCATGGTCGCGGCGGAACCGGATGCCGCGATACTGGTCATAGGTCAGGTTGGCGAAGCTGCCCACCTGTTCGGCCACCGGCTGTTCATAGACGCGTGTGGCGCGTTCCGCAGCCAGGGATGCGACCTCCTCGAACCCGAATGTCGTCGTGGGGGCGGGCGGAGGAGTGTTTACCTCACCCTCGGCTGGTGCCGCCCCGTCCGGTGCTGTCTGCGCCTGCGCAGGAACGGCCATGAACGACCCTCCTGCGGCCAAGGCTGTGGCTGCGTTGAGAAAATGACGGCGTTTCATATCGGGTGATGGTTGCCAAAAACCGTTTCATTATAAGGATGCCGCGCTGCCGCAGCAAGGCGCAAGCCGAAGGTGGCAGGACCGGCCGGACCGCTGCAGGGGCCGGGACACTGCCCGGTTTCGCGGCTTTCCGCCTATTGATGCGCCAGCCATTCGGTGATGGGGCGGCGCAGGTTCGGCATCCCCGAATCCAGCCCCTCGTCGATCAGGCGGCGCAGATCCGCGATCGAGACGCGGCGGATCAGGTGCTTGACCGGGCCGATCGAGGCCGGGCGCATCGACAGCCGCCGGATCCCCAGGGCGGCAAAGGTCAGCGCCTCGACCGGGCGGCCCGCATCCTCGCCGCAGAAGGACAGGGGCACCCGCGCCTCCTCGCAGCGCGCGATGATCTGGCGCAGCATCAGCAGGAAGGACGAGTTCAGCGTGTCATAGCGCCGCCGCACCCGCTCGTTTTCCCGGTCGGCGGCAAAGAAGAACTGCTTGAGGTCGTTGCCCCCGATCGAGATGAAGTCGCACATCTCGAAGAACTTCCGGGGCGCGAAGGCCAGCGACGGCGTTTCCAGCATCGCGCCCACGCGGATGTCGGTGGGCATCGGATGGCCCAGCCGCTGTTCGCGCGACAGTTCCTGCATCAGGATCTTGTAGGCGGCCTCGTATTCGGCAAGGTCGGCGATGAAGGGGAACATGACGTGCAGCGGCCGCCCCACGGATGCGCGGATCAGCGCCTGCAACTGCATCCGCAGCACGCCGCGCTTGTCCAGGCCCACGCGGATCGCGCGCCAGCCCATCGCCGGGTTCGGTTCGTCCTGCGGCTTCATATAGGGCAGGACCTTGTCGGACCCGATATCCAGGGTGCGGAACATCACCGGCTTGCCCTGGGCGTTGTCCATCACGCGGCGGTAAAGCTCGGCCAGCTCGCCCCTGCGGGGGACGTGGTTGCGGATCAGGAACTGCAACTCGGTGCGGAACAGGCCCACGCCCTCGGCCCCCGATCCCGCCAGCGACGGCAGGTCGGCCATCAGCCCCGCATTCATGTAAAGCTGGACCGTCGTGCCGCAGGTGCCGATCGCGGGCAGGCCGCGCAGGCTGGCATAACGGTTCTGCGCCTCGGCCTGCATGGCGATCTTGTCCAGGAAGGCCTTGTGGACCGACTCCTCGGGGCGCAGGTGGACGATGCCCTGGTCGCCATCGACCAGGATCGTGTCGCCGTTCAATGCCTCGGTCGTGATCCGGGGCGCGTGGATGACCAGCGGGATCGCCAGCGCGCGGGCCACGATGGCCGCGTGGCTGCCCACGGACCCGTCCTCCAGCACGACACCCTTCAGGCGGCGGCCGTATTCCAGCAGTTCGGCCGGGCCGATGTTGCGGGCGACCAGGATCGGGTTGTCGGGCATCTCGGCCCCGGTATCGGCCCCCTGCCCGGTCAGGATGCGCAAAAGCCGGTTCGACAGGTCGTCCAGATCGTGCAGCCGTTCGCGCAGATAGGGATCGGCGGCCATTTCCAGCCGGGCGCGGGCGGCGGATTGTTCCTTTTCCACCGCGGCCTCGGCCGACAGGCCCAGAAGGATGTCTTCCTCCATCCGCCGCAACCAGCTGCGCGAATGGGCGAACATCCGATAGGTTTCCAGCACGGCCTGGTGTTCGCCCTCGCCGCCCATGTCGGCGGCGGCGACCATCCTGTCCACGGTGCTGCGCAGCATGTCCACGCCTTCATGCAGCCGCACGAGTTCCCGGTCGGGATCGTCGCCGACCGGGTTGGTGACGACCACGCGCGCCTCGTGCAGCCAGACACGGCCCTCGGCCGCGCCTTCCTGCCCGGTCCCGCCCCGGATCATCAGCGGAAAGCGGTGCTTGGGGGGCAGGCTGTCGGACTGGCTGCCCTGGAAGGCGCCCAGTTCGGTCATCTCGGCCAGCACCATGGCCACGACTTCCAGGCCATAGATCTCGTCTTCGGAAAACAGCCGCGCCTCGCGGCACTGCACGACCAGCACGCCCAGCCTCTCGCCGACCCGCTGGATCGGCACGCCCAGGAAGCTTGGAAACACCTCCTCGCCGGTTTCGGGCATGAAGCGGAAGCCCGGTTCGGACGGCGCGTCGGCGGTATTGACGTTGCGCCCCGTGCGGGCGACGCGGCCCACCAGCCCCTCGCCCAAGCGCAGGCGGGTGCGGTGCACGGATTCGGGGCGCAGCCCTTCGGTGGCGCACAGCTCCAGGGTGTCGGCATCGCGGAACAGATAGATCGAGCAGACCTGCGTGCCCATCGAATCGGCGATGTGATGGGTGATCTGGTCCAGACGGTCCTGGCCGCCGCCGGGGGCAGCCAGGATTTCCTTCAACCGTTGCAACAGCTTGCGCGAGTCGCTGTCCTTGCGGTCTTGCATCGCCTGCCTGCCCTGCTTTGCGATTGCCCAGCAGATGCCGTCCGGCACGCTGCCCTTGGGATGTCAGGCCGCTTCCAGGCCAAAGGCATCATGCAGCGCCTGCACGGCCAGTTCCATATATTTGCGGTCGATCAGCACCGAAATCTTGATCTCGCTGGTGGAGATGACCTTGATGTTGACGTTTTCATCGGCAAGCGCCTTGAACATGCGGGCCGCAACGCCCGTATGGCTGCGCATCCCGATGCCCACGACCGACACCTTGGCGACCTCGGTGTCCACGACCAGTTCGTCATAGGCGATCTGGCCGGCGGCCTTGGCTTCCTCCATCGCCCGCTTGGCGCGATCGACCTGGTTGATCGGAACCGAGAAGGTCATGTCCGTCACCGAACCGGGATGATCCTCATAGTCCTTTTCGGAAATGTTCTGGACGATCATGTCCACGTTCACACCCGCATCCGCCAGGGGCGCGAAGATGGCGGCGGAAATGCCGGGCCGGTCCTCGACCGTGACCAGGGTGATCTTGGCTTCATCGCGCGACGAGGCGACGCCGTTGACGACTTTCGATTCCATGATTTCCTCCTCGGCACAGATGAGGGTGCCCGAATTCTCGTCCGTATCCTCGAACGAGGACAGCACGCGCAGACGCACCTTGTAACGCATGGCCAGTTCCACCGACCGGGTTTGCAGGACCTTGGCGCCCAGGGAGGCCAGTTCCAGCATCTCCTCGAAGGCGATCCTGTCCAGCTTGCGGGCCTTGGTGGTGATGCGCGGGTCGGTCGTATAGACACCGTCCACGTCGGTATAGATGTCGCAGCGTTCGGCGCCGAAGGCCGCGGCAAAGGCCACGGCGGTCGTGTCCGACCCGCCCCGGCCCAGCGTGGTGATGCGCCCGTCCGGGCCGATGCCCTGGAAGCCCGCGACAACCGCGACCTTGAAGCCTTCGGCGAATTTCTGGTCGATATTGGCGCGCGGGATTTCGACGAAACGCGCCGCCGAATGCTGCGCGGTGGTGTTGATCGGCACCTGCCAGCCCTGCCAGGACCGCGCGGGCACGCCCATTTCCTGCAGCGTCAGGGCCATCAGGCCGGCCGTCACATTCTCGCCCGAGCTGACCACCGCGTCGTATTCGCGCGCGTCGAACAGGGGCGAGGTCTGTTCGACCCAGCCGACCAGTTCGTTGGTCTTGCCGGACATGGCGCTGACGATGACGATCACGTCATAGCCGCGATCGACCTCTCGCTGCACCTTCTGGGCGGCGTTCTTGATGCGGTCAAGGTCCGCGACCGAGGTGCCGCCGAATTTCATCACCAGAAGCGGCATCGCGGGCCTCCAGCCAAGGGTTTCTGTCGGCGCGGTGTTTAGGGGCGGGGTGACGAAAGGGCAAGGGCGGAAAGAAGGGCCGACGCGCCTGCCCCACGATCAGTTCGTCTTCTGGCGCGGGATGAACGGCAAGGGCGCGACCGGCACGCCTTCCTCGATCAGCTTGCGGGCTTCCTCGATCTTCGCCTCGCCGTGGATTGCGCGCGCGGGACTGCGGCCTTCGTGCATGGCGCGCGCCTCGTCCACGAACTTCAGGCCGACATAGTCGCTGTTCGCCTCGACCTGCTGGCGAAGGGCGTGCAGCGCGGCCTCGGCCGGGGTCATGGCGGTGTCCTCTTTTTTCGCGGCAGGCACGGCAGGGGCCATCAGCGACTTTTCGACCTTGGCCGATCCGCAGTGCATGCAGGACACATGACCGGCCGCGCGCGTCGTCTCGAACGCCTCGGACGAACGGAACCAGCCGTCGAAATCATGGCCCTGGTCACAACGCAAAGCATAGCGGATCATCGGTCGAACCTTCTTTCCTTCCCCCTCTATATCGGGTCAGCGGGGCGGGCCTGCAAGTTCCCGCAGACGGGCGATCAGGGCGGCCGGATCGCCTGCGCGGTCATCCAGCACCTGCCGTGCCGCCCGCCCCATCCGTCGGGCCTGCGCCGGATCGCCCGCCAGACGGATCACATGGTCGGGCAGGCTGGCGGCGTCAGTCCCCTTTGCCCCGCCTGCCTGGTCCAGGACGGCATAGGCATCGCGGAAATTGCCGACATGCGGACCATGCAGGATCGCGCAGCCATGGGCCGCAGGTTCCCACGGGGTATGGCCGCCCCGGTCGGTCAGCGACCCGCCCACGAAGCACAGCCCCGCCGCCGCATACCAGCGGTCCATTTCCCCCAGGGTATCGGCCAGCAGCACATCGCCCCCCTCACCGCCTTCCGAGCGACGCTGGAAAGCGATGCAACGGTGCCGCAGCAAACCGGCCACCTCGTCCCCGCGCTGCGGATGGCGGATGGCCAGGATCAGCCGCAGATCGGGAACGTGACGGCGCGCCTGCTGCCAGGCATCCAGGACATGAGCCTCCTCGCCTTCATGGGTCGAGGCGGCCAGCAGGACCCGGTCGCGCGCCTCCGAAGGTTCGGACGGCGCAATCCCGGCAGGCGTCAGCAGCTTCAGATCCAGGCGCGGCAGGACCGCCCCATCCGGCAGGCCCAGCGAACGCAGCCGCGCCTCGCTGTCCGGGTCCTGGGCGGACAGCGCCGCAAGCCGCCCCAGGACCTGTCCGATCAGTGCGGGCAGACGCGCCCAGCGGGATGCGGACCGTTGCGACAGGCGGGCGCCGATCACCGCCTGGGCAATCCCCCGGTCGGCCAGCGCCTGCGACCGCAAGGGCCAGAATTCGGATTCGACCGTGACCTGCAATCGCGGCGCGACCTGTGCCAGGAACCGCGCCAAGGCCCCGGGCAGGTCCAACGGCGCCAGCCGCGCCTCCATCCCCCAGCCCGCAGCCATGTCGCGCCCGGTGACGCTGTTCGCCGTCACCAGGATCCGATGCGTCCGCGCCAGGGCCTCGATGATTGGCCGGGCCGAGGTCAGTTCGCCGACCGAAGCCCCGTGAAACCAGATATCCGCAGGCCCCGGCGCGTCCAGCGCCAGCCGCTGCCGCAGCGCATCCGACCCGCCGGCCTTGGCCCGCAGGCGAAGCGCCGCTTCAAGCATATGGGCAGTGGCACGATAGATCATGAAAATCCGCAAGCGACCTTTGGGCGGCTATAGCGGATCGGCCACAGGTTCTGAAGACCGCCTGGTGCTGCGGAACCCGGCCCCCGGCGTGACGTTGGCCTTGCAACTACATATGGTCAGGAGGTTTCCATGAAAGGACTTGTTGCCTGGTGGCTGGGCGTGCCGGTCATCGTCATCATCATCCTGTATGTTTTCGGGATTTTCTGAGAGTACGGCCAAGCGGCGGACCCTTAGCGAACGACTGATCCCCGGATGATTTGGGGACGGCTTGTCGTCGGGTTCGCCATCTTGCCATCACCCGTCCGCCGGGTGGGCGTGTCAGCACGGCTTAGTGGAAATCCCGCGACTTCGGGATCACCTGGACATCGCGCGGATGGGTCTGGCGGCTGGCGGGGATGGGGCGGTTCACCTCGTCAGCGTGGGACATGGGCAGGGCCAGCCGTTCGTTCGACAGGCGCGACAGCACGTCGCTGCGGTCGATCAGGCTGGCGGCGACGACGTGGATCACCCCGTCGCCACGCTGCACCCGGCCCTTCACGTCGATCAGCCGCGCGGTCATGACGACCTTCCGAAACGCGGCAAAGGTCTTGGGCCAGATCACAAGGTTCGCGGTGCCGGTTTCATCCTCCACGGTGATGAAGCAGACCCCCTTGGCGCTGCCCGGCCGCTGGCGGATCAGGACCAGCCCCGCCAATCGCACGGGGCCACCCTGGCGGATCGAAGGCAGATCGCAGGCAGGGGAATAGCCCTGCGCCGCCATGGATCGCCGAAGAAACTGCATGGGATGGGCCTTCAGGGACAGCCGCAGCGTCTGGTAATCCGCGACGACCTGTTCGCAGACGGGCATCGCGGGCAGGGTGACGGCGGCTTCCCGACCTTCGTCCTCGTGTCCCGCAAACAACGGCAGGTCGGGCGCATCGCGCAACGCCCTGGCATCCCAAAGCGCCGCGCGCCGGTCCAGGCCGGCGGACCGGAACGCATCCGCCGCCGCCAGCCGCCGGATCGAACCCGTGTCCAGCCTTGCCCGATCCTGCAGGTCGGCCAGCCCGGAAAACGGCATGTCCCGCGCCGCAATCAGCCGACCGGCCATGGCTTGTCCCATCCCCTCGATCTGGCGCAAGCCCAGCCGCAGGGCCGGACCGCCATCCACCGGTTCCAGGGTGTTGTCCCAATCCGAGAAGTTCACGTCCACCCCCCGCACCTTGACCCCATGGTCACGGGCATCGCGGACGATCTGGGCGGGGGCATAGAAGCCCATGGGCTGGCTGTTCAGCAGCGCCGCCGCAAAGGCGGCCGGATAGTAATGCTTCAGCCAGGCCGAGACATAGACCAGATGCGCAAAGGCCGCCGCATGGCTTTCGGGAAAGCCGTATTCGCCAAAGCCCTTGATCTGGTCGAAGCAGCGGCGCGCGAAGTCGGGATCATAGCCGCGCCGGGTCATACCCTCGACCATGTCGGATTGCAGCGCCTCGATGGTGCCGCGCGACCGGAAGGTGGCCATCGCCTTGCGCAATTCGTTGGCCTTCTTCGAATCGAACTCGGCCGCGACCATGGCGATCTTCATGGCCTGTTCCTGGAAGATCGGCACGCCCAGGGTGCGGCCCAGGATTTCCTCAAGTTCGGTTTGGGGATGGGCGGGGCCGGGGCGCGGGTATTCGGTCGGCTCCTCCTTGTTGCGGCGGCGCAGATAGGGGTGGACCATGTCGCCCTGGATAGGACCGGGGCGGACGATCGCGACCTCGATCACCAGGTCATAGAAGCAGCGCGGCTTGAGGCGCGGCAGCATGTTCATCTGCGCGCGGCTTTCGACCTGGAAGACGCCGATGCTGTCGCCCCGGCACAGCATGTCGAAGACGGGCGCGGCATCCGGGACGTCGGGGTTCAGGTCCGCCAGGGTCAGCCGCCGCCCGTGATGGACGGCGACCAGGTCGAAGCACTTGCGGATGCAGGTCAGCATCCCCAGCGCCAGCACATCCATCTTGAGGATGCGCAACTCGTCGATGTCGTCCTTGTCCCATTCGATGAAGCTGCGGTCCGGCATGGCGCCGTTGCCGATGGGCACGGTCTCGGTCAGCTTTCCTTCGGTCAGGATGAAGCCGCCGACATGCTGGGACAGGTGGCGGGGCATTCCGATCATCTGCTGGGCCAGCTTCAGGGTGCGGCGCAGGCGCAGGTCGGACAGATCGACGCCCGCTTCGCCCGCCTCGACCTCGCCCATGCTGGTGCCCCAGGCGCCCCAGACGGTCCGGGCAAGCGCGCCGGTGATGTCCTCGGACAGGCCCATGGCGCGGCCGACTTCCCGGATGGCGGAACGCGGGCGGTAATGGATCACGGTGGCGCACAGCGCGGCGCGGTCGCGGCCGTATTTGCGGTAGATGTGCTGGATCACCTCCTCGCGGCGTTCATGTTCGAAATCGACGTCGATGTCGGGGGGCTCCTCGCGGTCCTCGCTGATGAAGCGTTCGAACAGCAGGTCGAAATGGACAGGATCGACGGGGGTGATCCCCAGGACGAAGCAGACCGCCGAATTGGCGGCAGACCCCCGCCCCTGCCAGAGGATGCCTTGCGACCTGGCGAAATCGACGACCTCGTGGATGGTCAGGAAATAGGGGGCGATGTTCTTCCTGGCGATCAGCGCCAGTTCGCGTCGCAGCGCCGCCCGGACCTTGTCCGGCACGCCATCGGGATAGCGCGCGGCGGCCCCCGCCCAGGTCAGTTCCGCCAGATGGTCCTGCGGATCGCGCCCGGCGGGCGCGGTTTCCCGCGGATATTCATAGGCCAGTTCGCGTAGGGAAAAGGTCAGCCGGTCCGCCAGGTCGCGCGCGGCGCGGATGGCATGGGGCCAGCGGGCGAACAGGCGAACCATCTCGGCCGGGGATTTCAGGTGACGCTCGGCATTGGCGTGCAGCAGGAAGCCGGCCCGGTCGATGGTGGTGCCGTGGCGGATGCAGGTCATCACGTCCTGCAACGGGCGGCGGTCGGGGGCGTGGTAATGCACGTCGTTCGTGGCCAGGATCGACAGCCCGCAATCCTTCGCCGCCCGGTCCAGCCGGTTGATCCGCGCCACGTCGTCGCCGCGATAAAGATATGCCGCCGCGACATGGCCCAACCCCGGCAGGCGCGCGGCCAGACCGGGCAGCACCGACAGATCCCTGCCGGGCAGCCAGATCAGGGCCAATCCCTCGGCATGATCGGCCAGATCGTCCAGCGTCAGGTCGCAGACGCCTTTTTTCTGCCACCGCCCTTCGGGATCGCGCATCCTGCCCTTGGAGATCAGCGTGGACAACCGCCCATAGGCCGCGCGGTCGCGGGGATAGGCCAGAAAGCCCGTGCCGCAGGTCAGCACGATCCGGGCGCCGATGATCGGGCGCAGGGCCGCGCGCCGCGCCTCGGCATGAAGGCGCACGACGCCGGCCAGGCTGTTCAGGTCTGCGATGCCGATGGCGTCATAACCCAGACCATGCGCCGTCTGCACAAGTTCGGTCGCGTCCGACGCGCCCCGCAGGAAGGAAAAGGCCGAGGTCACGCCCAGTTCCACGAAAGGCGCGCGCGGGTTCGGGGAAAAGTCGCCCTTCAGCCTGCGGCGGGGCGCCTGGTGGTCGTTCTGGGGCATCAGGCAAAGACCCCGTGTACGAACCAGCGGGGCATCCCGCCCCGCCCGTCGCCCGGCAGGCCTTCGCGATACAGCCACAGGCGGCGGCCGCTGGCGTCCTCGATCCGGAAATAGTCGCGCAGCCGTGTGCCGGGACTGTCCCGCCACCATTCGGGGGCAATACGCTCGGGACCGGCATGGCGGGTCACCGCGATCCGCTGGCGCCGCCAAACGAACAACGCGGGCGGACCTTCCGGAACGGCGTAAAGGACGCGCACCTCCTCGGGGGGGTCGAAGATGCGGAGAGGGCGGTCGGGACGCGGCGCGGGCGGCGGATCGGCCAGCATGGGTTCGGCGCGCCCTTCGGATCGTTCGGGAAGGTGGCTTTCCACCGGCACCGGACGCACAATGGCATCGGCCCCGAACCGCGCCACCAGCCGATCGACCAGGCGCGACAGATGCAGCGCGGCGTCAGCCTTGCCGTCCAGCCCGACCTGCGTGGTGGCCAGGGGTTCGGTCGCCTCGGCCGCAAGCCGGATCAGGTCGAAGCCAAAGCCGGGGTCCAATCCTTCAAGCCGCCCGTCGAAGAGCCGCAGAAGATGCCTGGCCTCGCGCGTAGGGGCAGCGGTCGCCACGCGGATGTCACCCCTGTGGCCATTGACGCGGAACACCGACAGGCACAGCCGCCGGCAGCCGCGATCCTGCCGGGCCATCTTGGCGGCCAGTTCCGCGACCAGACCGGGCAGCCAGTCGGCCGGATCGAACACCGGTTCGGCCAGCCGCGCCTCGGCCACGAAATCCGGCGGCGGATCGGGCGCGGCAAGGGGTTCGGCCAGGTGCCCCATCGCCTGATCCAGCCGGGTCAGCGGATTGTCCCAGGCCGGTGCCCGGGCAAAGCGACGCATCAGGAACAGGCGCGGGATGTTCGCCAGATCGCCGATCCGGCGCAGCCCCAGCCTGCGCAACAGCAGCAGCGTGTCCCCCGACAACCGCAGCGCGGCAACGGGCAGCGGATGCAGATCGGTCAGGTCGCGGCACACGGGGCGGTCGGCCCCGTATCGCGCCAGTCCCCAGGCCGCCCCCCAGGTCGGCGCCAGCGCCACCCGCGCGGTCAGCCCTGCGCGGGCAAGGCGCGTCTGCATGTCGGTCAGCAGTGCCTCCTCGCCGCCGAACAGATGCGCGACGCCCGTGGTGTCAATGACCAGCCCGTCATCGCCATCGGTCGCCGAGAACGGTCCCCAGCGCCGCGCCCAGAACATCAGCCGCGCCAGTGCAGTCGCATCCTCTGCCGGATTGGCCGGAACCACCTGAAGGGCCGGGCACAGCGCGCGCATGTCCACCACCCGCGCGCCACGACGCACGCCCGCCGATCGTGCCGCGTCGTTCAGGTCATGGACGACAGGGCCATGCGGGCCATCGGCGGACAGGACCACCGCCGCATCATCCGGCACCGCCCTGCCCGTCCGCCGCTGCAGGTTCCACCACCGCTCGACCGGCAGCGAGGGCAGAAAAACCGAGGCGATCCGACGTTCCGTTCCCTTCTCGTTCATGGCGCACCAGCCATGCGCCGGGGGGCGACAGGCGGGACCGGAACAACTCCACCCGCCACAGCGGATCGCCCGGCGCCGCGGGATCGTCCTGGCCTGGATCCGACGGAAAGGCCGTCACCCGCCATCGCAGCCGCGCCGCCGATGCATTGGCGGAACCCGCTCTGCGCAGCAGCCAGCAGGGCCTGCCCGCAGCCTCGGCCCGCAAGGCCAGCCGCCGCGTTGCGGTGAAATCCAAGGCCGCCGGATCGCCCCAGATCTCGCCCACCACGGCCGAGATGGCGGGACAGGCCAAAGCGTCCTCCATCGCCGTCAGCACGTCGGCGGGCCGCGACAGATCGGCGCGCAGCAGCCACCGTCCCAATCCGGGCAGGAAAGGCGTCCCTGCCTCGCGCCGCGTCAGCCTGTCCTGCGCCCACAGCACCGGCCCCTCGGGCAGGGACGCCGCCAGAAACCCCATCCCCGCCCCGTCCAGCGACGACGCGCAACTGATCTCGGCCAGGGTGGCGGCGCGCAGGTCCGGCACCCGCCTTGGAGGCGCCAGAGGCCGCAGGACATGAACGGACATACATGACATCAACAATAATGTTTCTGTTTTGTTCTAGTTCCTTCAGAACCGGTCCGTCAACGCCGCTGGGCAGATCGCGCCAAAAATTGCTGGGGATAACAACACGGAAAAGGTCCGTCCGGCTGGCAGTGCCGCCCAAGAAGGCGCAGCCGAACCAAAGAACCGCCGAACCGGTGCCTCGACACGGCAGTTCACCGCCTCGGCAAGCCTGCCGGGCGGCTGGATAAATCTTGGAATGGAAGGTGGCGGACCCGGAGCGATTCGAACGCCCGACCCCCAGATTCGTAGTCTGGTGCTCTATCCAGCTGAGCTACGGGTCCGTCGTAGGGCGGTCATGTAGACGGGTGTTCGGGGGGACGCAAGAGGGGTCGGCGGAAAAAACGCCGTCTTCGTGATTTTATCGTCCCCCGGCCATGCGGCGCATGGGCAGGATCGCCATGTCACGGGGGATATGGATCATGAACTCGCTGCCCTCGCTGTCGCTGCGGACCAGATCCAGGCGGCCGCCATGGCCGCGCACCAGATCGGCGGCGATGGTCAGCCCCAGGCCGGTGCCGCCCTTGCGCGCGCTGCCCGCGAAGGGCTTGAACAGGTATTCGCGGGCCTTTTCCGGCAGGCCCGGCCCCGTATCGCCCACGCGGATCCACCAGTCGCTGTCGCTTTCGCCCGCGCCGATCTCCACCGTGCCGGGCAGGCCCGTGCCCTCGATGGCCTGGCGGGCATTGCGAGTCAGGTTCGCCAGCACGCGATAAAGCTGGTCGCGGTCGGCGCGGATCGTCATGCTGGGGGGAATGTCGGTCAGGAACTCGACCCTGGGGCCTTCGCTGCCGGCCAGGGTTTCGGCCTCGATCACCTCGGCGGCCAGTTGCGCCAGGTTGAACCGGGACAAGGTGGGCGCGGGTTCCTCGGCCCGACCGAAGGCCAGGGTCGTCTCGCACAGGTTCACGGCGCGGCTGATCGAGTTGACCAGCTTGGGCGCGGCGCGCCGGACCTTGGGATCGCCGCTGTCTTCCAGCCGGTCGGCAAAGATCTGGGCGGTTGTCAGGATGTTGCGCAGGTCATGGCTGATCTTGGCGACCGCCTCGCCAAGCTGGGCCATGCGTTCGCGTTGCTTCAACGACGAGGTCACGGTCTTCTGCATCGCCTCCAGCGCGGCTTCGGCATCGCGCAGTTCGGCCAGCCTGGCGTCGGGGGTGATGATGTGGCGCGGATCCTCGGGCGCCTGGGCATAGGACACCATGTGGCTGATGACGCGGCGGATCGGCACCAGGACCAGCCGCTGCACGGCAAGGTTCAGCAGAATCGCCGTCAGGATCGAGAAGGCGGCAGACAGCAGCAGCAAGCGCAGGCCGAAGTCGATCATGCTGGCCCGCAGCGACTCGGTTTCCATCGTGATCTCGATCAGCTGGCCCGCCTGGTTGACAGGGGCGCCGATCACCCGGATCACCTCGTTCCTGCGATCCAGAAGGGCGCGCAATGCGTCGTCGATGGACTGGACCACCCCCTGCTCTCGCAGGTCATAGGTCTCGGTCACTGGTCCCGGAAGCTTCGACTGCAGGACAAGCTGCCGGATGTCGTTGCGCCGCAGGACGACGTTGAAGACCCCGGCATTCTGCAACAGTTCCGATTCCAGGTCGTCGGCCAGCGATTCGTCCGATGCCAGCACCGCAAGGCTGGCGATCTGCCCGCGTTCCAGCCGCGATTCGAGATAGTCCAGCCGGAAGCTGGCCAGTGCCGGAAGAAGGATCAGCACTTCGGCAAGCATGACGAAGATGATCGTCAGTGCGGCGAATCGGCCAGAGATCGTATTCAGTTTCATGTAATCTTGATCATCAGCGCCCGGCATGGCGCGTGTTTCAGCCTGACCGGCTCGGTTTGCACATCAAACGAATGTGATCTGTCGCAGGTTCCTGACAAGGGATAAAGGGGTCTGCACGATTATGCGCCTTATCGGTTGACGGCGGGGATCGTCTGATCTATCCAGCGGGCTTCGAACAACCGGCGCGTCCGCGCGCAGGGTGGCATCTTGCCATCCCGCGTCACCGCCCGCCACCCGCAAACACGACCCCGGAGACTGACCATGAAGCGCACTTATCAACCCTCGAACCTCGTTCGTGCGCGTCGCCACGGCTTTCGCGCCCGCATGGCCACCAGCGGTGGCCGTCGCGTGCTGAACGCCCGCCGCGCCAAGGGCCGCAAGCGTCTGTCGGCTTGATCCCTTGCGGCGGGTTCATCCCGCCGGACCCAAGGCTTCTGCCCATGCCGCCCCTGCCCCATCCCGTTGCCGAAGCGCGACCCGTGGATGACGGCACGGCGGCATTTCGCATGTCGATGCCCCCGATCATTGCCAAGCGCGCCGATTTCCTTGCGGCCTCGCGGGCCTTGCGCCAGGGCACGCCCGGCTTTCTGCTGCAAGCCCGCGACCGTGGCGACGGGCTGCCCTTCCGGGTGGGCTTCACCTGTTCCAAGAAGATCGGCAATGCCGTGATGCGCAATCGCGCCAAGCGGCGGTTGCGAGAGGTCGCGCGCCTGCACCTGCCCGAAGGCGCGCGGCTGGGGTGGGATTATGTGCTGGTTGGCCGCCCCCAGGCGACGATCGACCGCGACTTCGCCGACCTGTGCCGCGACCTGTCCACCGCGCTGCGGAAGATCCATCCATGACCCCGCTGGCCCATCTTGTCGCGCTGCCGGTGCGCGCCTATCGCCTGGTCGCGTCCCCCTGGGTCGGCCATGCCTGCCGCTTTCAGCCGACCTGTTCCGCCTATGCGCTTGACGCGCTGTCGCGCCACGGCGCCATCCGCGGCGGCTGGCTGGCGGCCCGGCGCATCGGACGCTGCCATCCCTGGGGCGGCGCGGGCTATGACCCGGTGCCGGGGGCCGATCCAGACCACGAAAGGCAGTCCCATGCTGGACGACACTGACGACCTGGGCGAGATTCACCCGCTGTTCGCGGGCGCGCCTTCCTCGACCGAGTTCCGCAAGCTGCGCAAGCGGCTGGTCCGCGAAACCCGCGCCGCGATCGAGGATTACGGCATGATCCGGCCCGGCGACCGCTGGCTGGTCTGCCTGTCGGGCGGCAAGGACAGCTATACCCTGCTGGCGGTGCTGCACGAGTTGAAATGGCGCGGGCTGCTGCCGGTGGACCTGCTGGCCTGCAACCTGGACCAGGGCCAGCCGAACTTCCCGGCGACCGTGCTGCCGAAGTTCCTGACCGAACGCGGCGTGGTGCATCGGATCGAATACCAGGACACCTATTCCATCGTCACCGACAAGATCGCGCCGGGCGGCACGATGTGTTCGCTGTGTTCGCGCCTGCGCCGGGGCAACCTGTATCGCATTGCGCGCGAGGAAGGTTGTTCCGCCGTCGTGCTGGGCCATCACCGCGACGACATCTTGGAAACCTTCTTCATGAACCTGTTCCACGGCGGCAGGCTGGCGACCATGCCGCCCAAGCTGTTGAACGAGGACGGCGACCTGACCGTGCTGCGCCCCCTGGCCTATGTGGCCGAGGCCGATTGCGAGCGGTTTTCGCGCGCGATGAACTATCCGATCATTCCCTGCGACCTCTGCGGCAGCCAGGAAGGGCTGCAGCGCGTGCAGGTGAAACGCCTGCTGGACGAATGGGAATCCCGCACGCCGGGCCGTCGGCAGGTGATGTTCCGGGCGCTGATGAACGTGCGCCCGTCGCATCTTCTGGACCCGAAGCTGTTCGACTTTGCCGCGCTGTTTCCAGGCGGCGCGGCGGCATCGCCCGACGACATCCCGCGCCTGCGAGAGGCGTGACGAACGCTGCGGTGGCTGGTCCCCTGGGCCAAATCCGCTTGACCTTTAAGCGCCCCTTCTGTTGAAGCGGCGCGACGGACGCGAGAAGGCTGGTAAGCGATGGAAGACAACAACCGCAATCTGATCCTGGCGACGGTCCTGTCGTTCCTGGTGATCCTGGTTTGGTACACGGTCTTTGCGCCCGAACCGCCCGTGCCCACGGAACAGCCGGTCGCGGTGGAAACCCAGACCCAGGACGTGCCGCTGGCCAATCCGGAAAGCAGCACCCTGCCCGCCGACCTGGGCGCTGCGGCACCTGCCGCCCAGCAGGCCGGACGGGTCCAGATCCAGACGCCTTCGCTGTCTGGCTCGATCTCGCTGGCCGGTGGCCGGATCGACGACCTGCTGCTGGTGAAATACCGCGAGACGCTGGACGACAATTCGCCCAACGTCCGCCTCCTGTCGCCGGCGTCCGCCACCGCCACTGACGCCATCCAGACGGGCGCCGCGAAACCCTATTATGCCGTTTATGGCTGGACCCCCGGACCGGGCGTCGATGCCGCACTGGTTCCCGGCCCTTCGACCATCTGGACGGTGGAATCGGGCGATACGCTGGCCCCCGGTCAGCCGGTCACGCTGGCCTGGGACAACGGCGCGGGCCAGATCTTCCGCCGCACCTTCTCGGTGGATGAGGATTACCTGTTCACCGTCAGCCATGCCTTGCAGAACAACGGCGACGCGGCTTTCACCGCCGCGCCCTATGGCATCATCGCGCGCCATGGCCACCCCGACACGCAGAACTTCTTCGTGCTGCATGAAGGCGCGGTGGGGATGTCGGACGGCACGCTGACCGAACTGAAATACGACAACATCGCCGAACTGGACCCCGTGGAACGCGAGGGTCGGGCCGAAGTGACGCAGGTCACGAACAACGGCTGGATCGGCTTCACCGACAAGTACTGGATGACCACGCTGGCCCCTGCGCCGGGCCAGGCCTTCACCTCGGTCGTGAAATACGCCGAAGGGGCGGACATCTATCAGACCGAAGCCCGCTATCCGATGCAGACGGTCGCGCCGGGCACCCAGGTTTCCGCCGACAGCTATCTGTTCGCGGGGGCGAAGGTCTGGGAAACCATCAACGCCTATCAGGAAAATCCCGGCATCCAGGGCTTCGTGGATTCGATCGACTGGGGCTGGTTCTATTTCCTGACCAAGCCGATCTTCCGCCTGCTGCACTGGCTGCACGGCATGATCGGCAACATGGGCTGGTCGATCATCGCGCTGACCTTCATCCTCAAGACGCTGGTCTTCCCGCTGGCGCGCAAGTCCTACATCTCGATGGCGAAGATGAAGGAACTGCAGCCCCAGATGGAGGCGCTGAAGGAACGGACGGGCGACGACCGCATGAAGTTCCAGAAGGAGATGATGGAGCTTTACAAGCGCGAGAAGGTGAATCCCGCCGCGGGCTGCCTTCCGGTGCTGCTGCAGATCCCGATCTTCTTCGCGCTCTACAAGGTGATCTTCGTCACCATCGAACTGCGCCACGCGCCCTGGATCGGCTGGATCCACGACCTTGCCGCGCCGGACCCCTCGTCGCTGTTGAACCTGTTCGGGCTGCTGCCCTTCGCGCCGCCCGCCCAAGGCACGCTGCTGCATTCGCTGTCGCTGCCGGCGCTGGCCATCGTCCTGGGCATCAGCATGTGGCTGCAACAGCGCCTGAACCCGACCCCGGCCGATCCCGCGCAGAAGATGATCTTCGCCTGGATGCCCTGGATCTTCATGTTCATGCTGGGCGGCTTCGCCTCGGGCCTGGTGCTCTACTGGATCACCAACAACCTGATCACCATCGCGCAGCAATACACGATCATGTCGATGCACGGCCACCGGCCCGACCTGTTCGGCAACATCAAGTCCTCGATCCCGTCGCGTCCCAAGAAGGACAGCAAGTGACGGCGCGTCTGGCCCATATCCGCCGCCATCCGATCAAGTCGATCGGCGGAGAGGGGCTGGACAGCGTGACCCTGGCCCCGGCGCGCCGCCTGCCCGGCGACCGCGAATGGGCGGTCCTGACCGAAGCGGGCGAACGGAACGCCCAGGCCAGCCAGACGGCGGGACAGCCCGACCGCTGGCTGCCCAAGTCCTGCTTCGTGCGCGGCGTCCAGTCGCCGCAGGTCCAAGCGATCAGCGGCGGCTGGTCGGACGGCCGTCTGGTGCTGCGCCAACCGACGCAGGCCGATCTGGATATCGACCCGGAAACCCAGGGCGACCGCCTTGTCGAATGGCTGCGCCCGCTTTGGCCCGCCCATGCCCCGGCACCCACCCGCCTCGTGCGCGGGGCGGCGATCTGGACCGACCAGAAATGGCCCTGGATCTCGATCCTGTCGCTGGCAAGCCTTGCCGATCTTGAGGAACGCACCGGCCGGACGCTGGGCCTGCACCGCTGGCGCGGCAATCTGTGGATCGACGGCTGGCAGCCCTGGGCCGAGCGTGCGCTGATCGGCCAGGTCATCAGCATCGGCAGCGTGGAACTGCGCGTCACCCAGCATATCGGCCGCTGCGAGGCGACAAGCGCCAATACCGACACCGGGGAAAACGACATCGACATGCTGGACAGCCTGGAACGCCTTTACGGCCATACCGACTTCGGCATCTTCGCCGAGGTCGTGACCGGCGGGACCGTCACCCTGGGCGATGAGGTGACGGCATGAAGGTCGCCTTCCCCGTCGCCCCCGAACCCGAAGCGGATGTGGCCGAGGCCGCGCGCCTGCTGTTCGCTGGCCCAGTCGATTTCCTCAAGGGCGTGGTCGCGATGGACGGCCTGCCCCCCGCCGACCGCCCCGAGGTCTGCTTCGCGGGCCGCAGCAATGCGGGCAAGTCCAGCCTGATCAACGCCCTGACCGGCCGCAAGGGCCTGGCCCGCGCCTCGAACACGCCGGGCCGGACGCAGGAAATCAACTATTTCACCTTGGGCGAACACAGCTATCTGGTGGACCTTCCGGGCTATGGCTTCGCCAAGGCGCCCGTCGCCGTGGTCGCCAAGTGGCAGGCCCTGCTCAAGAACTATCTCGCCGGCCGTCCGACGCTGCGCCGGGCCTTCTGCCTGATCGATTCGCGCCACGGCGTGAAACCCGTCGATCACGAGATCATGACCCTGCTGGACAAGTCCGCCGTCCCCTTCCAGGTCGTGCTGACCAAGGCCGACAAGCTGGGTCCGAACGCGATCAAGCCCGTTCTGGAACAGGTCGAGACCGAGTTGCAAAAGCATCCGGCCGCCTTCCCGCAGATCGTCGTGACCTCGTCCGAAAAGGGCCAGGGGATCGCCACCCTCCGCGCGATCATCGCCGGGTTGGACTGAACCCGTCTGGACTGATCCGGCGCAGCGTCCTAGGGTCCGCCCGTCGAAAAAGGGCCTTCAAGGATGAGAACGCAGAACATGAACCGCGACTGGACCGCCACCGCCAGAACCCTGTCCGAGGCCCTGCCCTATCTGCAACGCTATTCCGGCGCGGTCGTCGTCGTGAAGTTCGGCGGCAATGCCATGGGGGACGATGACGCCATGGCCGAATTCGCCCGCGACATCGTGCTGATGAAGCAGGTGGGCATGAACCCTGTCGTCTGCCACGGCGGCGGCCCGATGATCAACGAATTGCTGGGCAGGCTGGGCATCGAAAGCACCTTCGTGCGCGGCAAGCGCGTGACCACCAAGGAAACGGTGGAGGTCGTGGAAATGGTCCTGTCGGGCCTGGTCAACAAGCGCATCGTCCAAGCCATCAACGACGCGGGCGGCCGCGCCGTGGGCATCAGCGGCAAGGACGACGACCTGATGGTCTGCGAGGCGGACGACCCCGAACTGGGCTTCGTCGGCCGCCCAGTCGAAATGAACGTCCAGATCATCCGCGATCTTTACAAGGCGGGCCTGATCCCGGTCATCGCCCCCGTCGCCACCGGCATGGCCGACAACGAGACCTTCAACGTCAACGGCGACACCGCCGCGGGCGCCATCGCCGGCGCGCTGCGCGCCGACCGGCTGCTGCTGCTGACCGACGTGGCGGGCGTCAAGGACAAGAACGGAGAGGTCCTGACCCAGCTTCACCCCGATCAGGTGCGCGAGATGATCGCCGACGGCACCATCGCGGGCGGCATGATCCCCAAGACGGAAACCGCGTTGAAGGCGCTGCAGGACGGGGTGCGGGCCGTGGTGATCCTGGACGGGCGCGTGCCCAACGCCAGCCTTCTGGAACTGTTCACCGAACATGGGGCGGGCAGCCTGATCCGGTCCACCCCGCCCAGCACCCGGCCACGCGGCCTGCGGCAAGGCGACGCGTCGTTGTAAGACCACGCCTTGCCGAACGCGCGGGGGAATGGCAGGCTGCGCCCATATTGGCTGAAAACGGGGGCTGCCTGCACATGACACCGCTTGGACATCGACGGCTGATCCTGACGCGCCACGCCAAGTCGGCCTGGGATGATCCGGCACTGCCCGATCACGACCGCCCGCTGAACGACCGGGGCCGCAGGTCGGCCCGGGCGCTTGGCGACTGGCTGGCCTCGCGCGGGTACGAGCCCGAGGAGGTCCTGTGCTCGTCCGCCGCCCGCACCCAGGAAACCTGGTCCATGGTGGCCAGCGCGGCGCTGGAGGTTCGGCCGATGGTGCGGATCGAGGCGGGGCTTTACCAGGCCGGTCCCGACAGGATGCTGTCGATCCTGAAGACCGCCACCCATCCGACGGTGATGATGATCGGTCACAACCCCGGGATCTCGGAACTGGCGGCGCTTCTGCCCGCGCGCCTGCCGCTGGACCCGGATTTCCGCCGCTATCCGACCGGCGCCACCCTGGTCGTGGATTTCCAGGTGGATGAGTGGAGCCAGGTGGAACCCGGCCAAGGCAGCGTGATGGACTTCGTCCGCCTCGACGGTCGGGGCTGACGCGCGCCACCATCTTCTGTGCTTAAATATCCTCGGGGGGTCCGGGGGGCGAAGCGCCCCCGGCTTTCCGTCAATGCCCCAGGATCTGGCTCAGGAACAGCTTGGTGCGTTCCGACTTGGGATTGTTGAAGAACTCGCGCGGCTCGTTCTGCTCGACGATCTGGCCCTGGTCCATGAAGATCACCCGGTTCGCCACCGCCTGGGCAAAGCCCATCTCATGCGTGACGCACAGCATGGTCATGCCTTCTTCGGCCAGCTCGATCATGGTGTCCAGGACTTCCTTGATCATCTCGGGGTCCAGGGCGGATGTCGGCTCGTCGAACAGCATGATCTTGGGCTGCATGCATAGCGACCGGGCGATGGCCACGCGCTGCTGCTGACCGCCCGACAACTGGCCCGGATACTTGTGTGCCTGTTCGGGGATCTTGACCTTTTCCAGAAAGCGCATCGCCGTTTCCTCGGCCTGGCGGCGCGGCACCTTGCGCACCCAGATCGGCGCCAGGGTGCAGTTCTCAAGCACCGTCAGATGCGGGAACAGGTTGAAGTGCTGGAACACCATGCCCACTTCGGACCGCACCTTGTCGATGTTCTTGATGTCGTTGGTCAGTTCGATCCCGTCCACGACGATATGGCCGGCCTGATGTTCCTCAAGCCGGTTGATGCAGCGGATCAGGGTGGACTTGCCCGACCCCGACGGACCGGCGATCACGATGCGTTCGCCCCGATGCACGGTCAGGTCGATGTCGCGCAGCACATGGAATGTCCCGTACCACTTGTTCATGTTGCGGATGTCGATCGCGATTTCGTCGCTAACCAGCATATGGCTGCGGTCGATGGGGCGGGTGATGGTTTCGCTCATGGCGGTGTCCTTACCTGTGGTCGCGGGCCAGACGGCGTTCGAGATACATCGAATAACGCGACATGGCGAAGCAGATCAGAAAGAAGATGAAACCGACGAAGATATAAGGCTCCCAGTAGATGCCCTTCCAGGACGTGCTGGCGCGCACCGCGTCGGACATGGATTTCAGCGGGTCATACAGGCCCACGAAGGTTACCAGCGTGGTGTCCTTGAACATGCCGATGAAGGTGGACACGATGCCGGGGATCGAGATCTTCAGCGCCTGCGGCAGCACGATCAGCCGCTGCGCCTTCCAGTAATCTAGGCCCAGGGCGTCGGCGGCCTCGTACTGGCCCTTGGGCAGGGCGGCAAGCCCGCCCCGGATCACCTCGGCCATGTAGGCTGCGGCGAACAGCGTGACCATGATGATCACGCGCAGGATGATGTCGAAATTGGTGCCGGGCGGCAGGAAATAGTTCAGCAGCAGGGATGCCACGAACAGCAGCGCGATCAGCGGCACGCCCCGGATGAATTCGATGAAGATCACCGCCAGCGATTTCACCAGGAACATGTCCGACCGCCGCGCCAGTGCCAGCACGATCCCCAGCGGCAGGGACAGCGCGATCCCGGAAATACCGATGGTGATCGACAGCAGGAAGCCCCCGAACCGGTCGGATGCGACGGCCGGGATCGCGAATGAAACGATGCTTTCGGCATCCCGCGCGGCCTCGCCCGCATAGCCGACCCACCACAGCACCGGGATCACCAGGGCGGCGATGACCGCCACCATGCCGGACAGGGGATGCATCACCCGCCAGGCGATCCATCCCAGCACCGGTCCGACCAGCACCATGATCGGCCCCCAGGCGGATCCGCCCCACAGGAACCAGACCCCCATCAGCGGATAAAGGACGGAAAAGACCAGCAGCCAGGACACATGCCGCTCCGAAATCGCCAGCGCGCCGACCAGCACGATGGCGGCAAAGACCAGCCAGGCCGCAGGCGCACCCAGGGCGACCATCAGCCACAGCGTCAGCACCGTGGTCAGGCCCAGCACGATCCGCCGGATCCCCGGCGCTTCCGAAAACAGCACCGGGGCAAGCGCCACGAACAGCAGGCCGAAGGCCATGGTGGGCCGCCAATACAGCGCGGGCGGATAGAAGCCATAGACATACTGGTTCCAGCGTTCGCGGATCACCGCCCAGCAGGCGCCGCGCGCCCCCTCGCCCCAGGTTTCCGCGATGATCTGGCGGCATTCGGACAGGCTGGCGGCGTTCCAGACGGAATGGGCGAACCAGTCCCAGAAATGGCTGACCAGGAACCAGACGATCAGGATGCCCAGGATGGTCAGGATCGTGTTCACCGGGCCCGAGAACAGGTTTTCGCGCAGCCAGCGCATCGCGCCGGCCTCCTTTATGGGCGGCTCTGCCGGGGGCAGCATAGTGTCGCGGACAAAGGGAACGGTCTGGGCATGGGTATCGCTCATCTCACCGTTCCTTCAGCTTGACGCGGGAATTGAAGATGTTCATCCCGGCCGAGATGATCAGGCTGAGGACCAGATAGACCCCCATCATCAGCAGGATCGCCTCAAGCTCTCGACCCGTCTGGTTCAGCGTGGTGCCGCCCAGCGTGCCCTTGATGTCCATGTAGCCCACGGCGATCGCCAGCGAGCTGTTCTTGGTCAGGTTCAGGTATTGGGAAATCAGCGGCGGGATGATCACCCGCAATGCCTGGGGCAGGATCACGAGGTTCATGGTCCGGCCGGGACGCAGGCCCAAGGCAAAGGCGGCCTCGGACTGTCCGCGGCTGACGGCCAGGATGCCCGCGCGCACGATTTCCGCGATAAAGGCCCCGGTGTAAAGCGTCAGGGCCAGCCACAGCGCGACCAGCCCGTTCTGCACGTTCAGCCCGCCCGCGAAGTTGAAGCCGCGCAGTTCGGGCGCCTCGAAATGCAGGCCGAAGAACCAGATCAGCAGCAGCGACGGGACGGTCATCACGGCCAGGCTCATCCACCAGGTGGTGGGGCGGCTGCCGGTCTGGTCCTGCACCCGCTGCGCCCAAGCGCCGATCATGCGGCGCACGATCCAGCCGCCGATCAGGACCACGACAAAGGCGATGGTGGCCCAGCTGATGGTGATCCTCGCGCCCAGATCCAGGCTGCCCGGATCGTTGGTCATCGCCAGCGTCGGGATGGCGGTATAGCGGTTGGTCAGCGCCACATGGTCGAACAGGATCATAGATGCGGCAGGATCGTCGCCCCGGAAGGCATTGGGCGGCGGCATCACCTCGGTGAAGATCGCAAAGACGATCAGGATCCACAGCAACAGGGGAACGTTGCGGAACGCCTCGACATAGACGGTCATCAGCCGCGCGATCAGCCAGTTGTTCGACAACCGCGCCACGCCCGCGATGATGCCCACGAAGGTCGCGGCGATGCAGCCCAGGATCGACACGATCAGCGTGTTCAGCAGGCCCACCATGGCGGCGCGGAAATGCGTGTCGTCCGAGGTATAGGGGATCGGCGTCTGCGGGATGTCATAGCCCGCACGCTGCCACAGGAAGCCGAAGTTGAAATCCTTGCCCAGCGCGGCAAGGTTGCGGATGGTGTTGTTGACCAGCCACCAGGCCAGGGCCATCACCAGAATGAACACGATCACCTGGAAGGTCATCGAACGATAGCGCCGATCATAGATCAGCATGCTTGGCCGGAATGGTGGATTCCCCGGCGCTGACATGTCCGTCATGAATTTTACCCCTGTGGCCGGTCATGCCTTATGTGGCAGCGTTTGTCGCGACCGGTCTTTTCATTATGGGAAAGGGGCGCAGATGCGCCCCCTTCGGTCGTGGCGATCCCTTAGCGGAAGGGCATCGCGTACATCAGGCCGCCCTGCGTCCACTGGGCGTTCAGGCCGCGTGCCAGCCCGATGGGGGTCTGTTCGCCGATATTGGCGGCGAAGATTTCGCCATAGTTGCCTCTGGCCATGATGGCGCGCTTGGCCCATTCCTTGTCCAGCCCGATCATCGCCCCCAGGTCGTCGGTCACGCCCAGCAGGCGCTGAACCTCGGGATTCTGGGACGAGGTCGTCAGTTCCCCGATATTGGCCGAGGTGACGCCGTATTCCTCGGCCGCGATCAGCGCGTAAAGCGTCCAGCGGACGATGTCGCCCCAGTTGTTGTCGCCATGGCGCACCGCCGGCCCAAGCGGTTCCTTCGAGATGATCTCGGGCAGGATGATGTGGTTTTCAGGATCGGCGAAGGCGGCGCGGGTGGCGGCAAGGCCCGACGCGTCGGTCGTATAGGCGTCGCAGGCGCCGGCCATGTATTGCTGCTCGCCCTCGGCGTTGCTGTCGATGTTGACCGGCTGATAGGCCATGTTGTTGGCCTTGAAGTAATCGGCCAGGTTCAGTTCCGTCGTGGTGCCGGTCTGGATGCAGACGGTCGCGCCGTCCAGTTCCTTGGCCGAGGTCACGCCCAGATCCTTGCGGACCATGAAGCCCTGGCCGTCATAATAGTTCACGCCGATGAAATCGAGCTTCAGGTCGGTGTCGCGCGAAAAGGTCCAGGTCGAGTTTCGGGCCAGCAGATCCACCTCGCCTGAGGACAGCGCCGTGAAGCGGGTCTGGCCGGTGGTGGGGACGTATTTCACCTTGGTCGCATCGCCCAGCACGGCAGCGGCGACGGCCTTGCAGAAATCGACGTCGAAGCCTGTCCAGTTGCCGTTCGCATCCGGCGCGGCAAAGCCGACAAGGCCCGTATTGACGCCGCAGTTCAATTCACCGCGCGCCTTCACATCGGCCAGCGTGTCAGCCATGCCCGCACCGGCCATCAGCGTGGCGGCGGCGACAGTGCCCAGGAAAATCGAAGTCTTCATGTTTACCCCTTTGTTGGATGCCGTCCCGGCTGTGTCGGGACGACGCCCGGACCTTGTCGGCCGGACTTTTCAATGGGCGCCAGGACAAGCGCCTCATAGGCAACATAGTGCCGATCCTTCCCGATGCGTCAAGCGTGACGCCCAGGATGCAGGCACATTCAACTGAGGCGCGACAGATGCCAGAACCGTTCGGCAACCAGCATCGCAGCCCTGCGGCTTTCGGCAGCAATGCGCGCCTCGTCGTCCTGGCCCCATTGCTCGGCCTGGAAATCCTCGTCGATGCGAGAGATGCGGAAAGCCTCGGAGGCATCGATTCGGCTGCGGATGACGGCCAAGCCCAGAACCAGCGATCCTGGCAGCGTCACCAGATCGTGCAGCGCCGTCAGGCCAAAGGGGTCCAGGGCCTCGACATGGCCGCGCAGCCGCGCAAGCGCCTGGCGGTCCTGGGCGATGGGGATGACGCCATGGGTGATGCGCAGGGGCGCGCGCAACTCGGTCGCGGCCCAATCGACCAGGGGATCCCAGGCCTCGGCCTGGCGGCGGGCCAGTTCGGCAGGCTGGTCGGCGCGATAGGACAGCAGGTCGGTGCCGCCATATTCGGCAAGCATGCCCGCCACATCGCCAAATTGCGGCGTCACCTTTTCGATGGCGGAATTCGCAGCGCGGGTCAGCGGCATGGTGTTGGGGTCGATCACATCGGCCTGGGCGTCCCATTCCGACGCGACCGCCGCCGCCAATCCGGGCGTGGGCAGGATCAGCGGCAGCTTGCCGGGGGTTCGCAGGGGACGGTCGTCCAACGCCACCTCGAACCCGTCACCGGCGGGCCTGACTGAGGATGCCTTCCAGAACCGCCGCGCTTTCCATTCGCTCATGCTGCCCACCTTGCCAGTGCCTGGCCCAAATCCGCAAAATCCGCCGCGACAAGCGCGGCCCCCGAACCCGTCAGCAGGTCCGGCGCGTGATAACCCCAGCCGACGCCAAAGCCGGTCATTCCCGCCGCCCGGGCCATGTCCATGTCGAAACTGGTGTCGCCGACCATCACCGCATCCGTGGCGGCAACACCAGTATCGGCCAGGGCGGCCAGCAGCATCGCCGGATGGGGCTTCGACGGATGATCGTCCGCCGTCTGCAGGCTGACAAATCGCCCCTCCAGCCCATGCGCCTGGATCATCGCCGCAAGGCCGCGCCGCGACTTGCCCGTCGCCACGGCCAGCAGGATGTCGTCTCGCCCGGCCAGCACGTCCAGGCAGTCCAGCGCACCGGGGTAAAGCGGCGCCGGTTGCACCAGCCTGGCCTGCATGAAAGCCGCGCGGTATCCCTCCACGATCCGCGCCTGCGTCTCCCCGTCATGCCCCTGCGCCAGTTGCGCCACCGCGACGGGCAGCGACAGGCCGACGATCTGCAACACCGCCTCGCGCGGCAGGGGGGCCAGCCCCGCACCCTTGAAGGCGGCCGTCATGGCCCCGTGGATATGGTGCTGGCTGTCCACCAGCGTGCCATCGACATCGAAGACGACCAGCTTCATTCGATATCCGCGAAAGGATCGTCCGGCACGTCGTTTTCATGCCAGCCCAGCGTCTTCCAGGTTCTCGCCATATGGTCGGGCAAGGGCGCGGTCAGCGTGACGCGCTTCTTGGTGATCGGGTGGTCGAAGCTGATGCTGCGGGCGTGCAGGTGCAGCTTCCGGCTGATCTCTCCGCCCAATTGGGCCCCCCAGCCGTCGCCCAGGTTTTCCTGACCCGAGCCGCCGTATTTTCCGTCGCCCACGATGGGATGGCCCAGTTGGGCCATATGCGCGCGTAACTGATGCGTCCGCCCGGTGATCGGCACCAGCGCGCACCAGCTGGCCCGCGTACCCAGCGCGTCCAGGACGGCATAGTCGGTGGTGGCGCGCTTGGCGCCTTCGGTGCTGTCGATGTCGCGGGGGTGGACGGCGATCATCTTTTCGTTGTCGCCGCGCCCGGCCCCGCCCTTGACCAGCCCGTACCGGATCGTGCCCATGCGCGGATGGGGCACGCCCGCCACCGCCGCCCAATAGATCTTGCGCGTGGTGCGCGCCCGGAACGCCTCGGACAGGGCACGGGCGATGCGGTCGGTGCGCGCCAGCAGCAGCACGCCCGAGGTGTCCTTGTCCAGCCGATGCACCAGCTTCGGCCGGTCCTTGAAGCCGAACATCAGCGCGGTCGTCAGCCCGTCCACATGCCGGTCGCCCTGCCCGCTGCCGCCTTGGGACGGCAGGCCCGGCGGCTTGTTCAGGGCGATGATGTGTTCGTCCTTCCACAGGACCGCGGCCTGGATCATCTGCGCGTCCGTGTCCGTCACGCGCGGCCCCAGCGGACGTTCCTTCGCCCGCTCGGCGGCGGGCTGGGCATCGGGCAGCGGTGGGATGCGAACCTCCTGCCCCGTCTCGACGCGCGTGGCGGGCTTGACCCGGCCGCCGTCCACGCGGATCTGGCCGGTGCGGCACAGCTTTTCGATCGCGATCTGGTTCAGATGGGGAAACTTCTTCTTCAGCCAACGATCCAGGCGCTGCTCGCCCTCGTCCCCGCCGACCCGCATGGTCTGCACACCGCTCATGCCCATATTCCTCGTCCCAAGGCCAGCCCCGCCACGACGGCAGCCAGCGACAACAGGACCGAAGCCCCGACATAGGCGAACGCCCCTACGCCCTGCCCCCGTTCCCACAGCGTCACCACATCCAGCGAAAAGGCCGAAAAGGTGGTAAAGCCGCCCAGCACGCCCGTCAGCGCCAGGGGTGCCCAGGCATCGCCCAGACGGTGCACGAAGGCGGCGGCCAGAATCCCCATCGCAAAGCTGCCCAGCACATTGACCAGCAGCGTGGCCTGCCAGGCCAGCGGCATCATGCGATACAGCGAAAAGCGGCAGGTGGCCCCGATGGCCCCGCCAATGGCGACTTGCAGATAGGGGTTCATGGCGCGTCTCTGTGGTCCCGCGCGGCCAAAGTCAACTGCCGCGCTTCAGCCGCTGCGACACGAACCAGTCAAGCCGCTTCTTCAGTTCCCGTTCGAAACCCCGTTCCACCGGGACATACAGCACCGGCCGCTTCATCCCGTCGGGGAAATAGTTCTGGCCCGAAAAGCCGTCCTCGGCGTCGTGGTCATAGGCATAGCCCGCGCCATAGCCCTGATCCTTCATCATCTTCGTCGGCGCATTCAGGATATGGGCGGGCGGCATCAGGCTGCCTGTGCGCCGCGCCTCGGCCCGGGCGGCCTTGTAGGCGACATAGCCCGCGTTCGATTTCGGCGCGAGCGCCAGATAGATCACCGCCTGCGCCAGGGCCAGTTCGCCTTCCGGGCTGCCAAGCCGTTCATAAAGCGCCCAGGCATCCAGGCAATGGCGCTGCGCGGCAGGATCGGCCAGGCCGATATCCTCGACGGCCATGCGGGTGATGCGGCGCGCCAGATAACGCGGATCCTCGCCTCCTTCCAGCATCCGCGACAGCCAGTAAAGCGCCGCGTCGGGGTCGCTGCCACGCACCGATTTGTGCAGGGCCGAGATCAGGTTGTAATGCTCGTCCCCCGACTTGTCGTATTTCGCCGCACGCCGCATCAACCGCTGCGCCATGGCGGGCTGGTCGATGGGCTTGTCGGTCTTCCAGGCCGCGACCTGCTCGATCAGGTTCAGCGCGGCGCGGCCGTCGCCATCGGCCATTTCCAGCAACGCCTCGCGCGCCTCGGCGGTCAGGGGCAGCTTGCGGCCCAGTTCGCGCTCGGCGCGCTGCGCCAGCAGTTCCAGGTCGCGCAACGACAGGCGTTCCAGGACGATCACCTGCGCCCGCGACATCAAGGCGGCGTTCAGCTCGAAGGACGGGTTCTCGGTCGTCGCACCGACCAAAAGGATCGTCCCGTCCTCCATGTACGGCAGGAAGCTGTCCTGCTGCGCCTTGTTGAAGCGGTGGATCTCGTCCACGAACAGCAGCGTGCCGCGCCCCTGCTGGCGGCGCAGTTTCGCGGTCTCGAAGACCTTGCGCAGTTCCGGCACGCCCGAGAAGATGGCGCTGATCTGCACGAAGGCCAGATCCGTTTCATCCGCCAGAAGGCGGGCGATGGTCGTCTTGCCGACACCCGGTGGTCCCCAGAGGATGAGGGACGACAGGCTGCGGGACGCCAGCATCGAACCCAGCGGCCCGTCCGGTCCAAGCACCTTGTCCTGGCCGATCACGTCGCCCATGCGCACGGGGCGGATGCGATCGGCCAAGGGCCGCACCGAAGGGGACGGGGGCGGGCCGGGCAAGGGATTGGCGTCGAACAGATCGGGCATGATGCCGTCAGTGTAAGGCGGCAGAACGGCTGCGAACAGCCCCCGCCATCAATGCATCTTCGGGGCCAGGCTGATGGCGACGCATTGGAAATGGGCGTCGTCGATCCACATCACCCGGCCGATCGCCTCGGCGTCAAGGCCGCAGCGGCCGTACCACCGCGGCCAGCTTGCCCCGGTCAGGGCGATCAGACGCGTGGCGCCCAGTTCGCGGGCCGAACCGGTCATGGCCTCGACCATCTTGAAGTGGACCTTGCGGCGATACATCTGCGGGATGTCGTGGCTGACGAACACGCGCGAACATTCCCAGACCTGATCATCGACCGGCGCCTCGGCATCCAGCAGATCCTGCGGGATCGACCCGCCCAGGATGCCCTTCTGGGCGTCGCGGATCATGTAGCTGTAGATGCCGCAGCGCGCCGTGGTGGGGGTCAGGCGGAAGCCCGCAAGAACCTCGCCCTTGTCGTGGACGGCGATCCAGCGGCTTTGCGGCGTGTCGTACTGGTCAAATTCCATGTCTTCGGCCTCGGGCAGATCCCAGTTCTTCTGGATGATGAAGCTCTGCTTGCGGGCGCGGAACAGATTGGCGAACAATTCGCCATGGTTGTGAAGGTTCGAAAAGGAAAGCGTGGTCGTCTGCATTGTCATACTCCTGGGGTGTAAGGACAGCCCCTCCTCGCGTCCCGGATCCCCTGGGCGAACGCCTAGAGCAGACGGTATTCCTTGGCCCGTTGCAGCGCCTCGGCGGTCGTGCGTGCCTTCAGTCTTTCGCGGACCGAAATCAGCCTGGCCTTGAACGCGCTTTCGGTAATGCCAAGTTTGGCTGCCGCTGCCGCATGACGATCACCCTCCGCGACGCAACGAAGGGCTTCTTTCTGAGCCTTGGTCAGGCTCGCCGGCGGCTCCGTCGAATCGTGAAGCCGACGTACCGTGGTCGAGATCTCGGCGATCTCGTCATCACTGAATTCCCGGTCGCCGCGCGCAAAACTGGCGATGGTGCGGGAATTGATCGGACCATAGGACACCGTCAGTCCGAAGGTGAGGCCGTGGTCCGCTGCGTCCTTGAGGATGTTGAAAGGATCGGGGATCGGCAGGCTGGACCAGCGACAGGCGCCGGTCGTGGAAAAGCCCCAGGCAATCGTCGGATCGCGCAGCGCATAGCCGTTCTGGGAATAGAATTCCGACCATTCCTCGGCATAGGTCTGGAACTGCATCAAGGGGGCGGCAAAGCGTATGTGCAGGCCTACGAAATAGCCTGCCGGAGCAAGCTTCCCCAACTTTCTAAGACCAGCATTGATATCGGCGCGAGATGACATGACTTTTTAGACAAATTGCGTTTTGAACCGTCAACGACCAAAGTAGTTCTGACAAATAATAGTTGCCATATCCTTAATGGGACAGGAGATCCCGCCTATGCGGCCCTCCCACGGAGTCCGGGCATTGCCTGTCGATCTTTGCCAACAACTGCTGGCGATGCCCTTGACGGCAGATGAACGGCAAGAGGCTGCTCAGGCTATCATGAAATTTACCGAACGTCGCAAAATTCGTGCATTTTGTCACAGCACTACGGAAAACGCCCCGCAACCGGATTGGCTGCGGGGCGTCTGATTCGGTCGCGAGGAACGCTTATTCGGCGTCGGCAGCCTCGGCCTCGACGCGGGCGCGGTCGGCGGCACCCTTGGCCGAAACGTCGCGATCCACGAATTCGATGATCGCCATCGGCGCCATGTCGCCATAGCGGAAGCCGGCTTTCAGGACGCGGACATAGCCGCCCTGGCGGTCCTTGTAGCGGGCGCCCAGCACCTCGAACAGCTTGGCGACATACTGGTCCTGCTTCAGCTGCGCCGCAGCCTGGCGGCGGGCGTGCAGGTCACCGCGCTTGGCCAGCGTGATCAGCTTTTCGATGATCGGGCGCAGTTCCTTGGCCTTGGGCAGGGTCGTCTTGATCTGCTCGTGCTCGATCAGCGAGCCGGCCATGTTGGCGAACAGCGCCTTGCGGTGTTCGTGGGTGCGGTTGAGGCGGCGATAGCCACGGGCGTGACGCATGATGATTCTCCGTTTACGTCTTTTGCTTTGTCCGGCGGCCCATGCGTGCGGGCCGCTCTCCTTGGGGCGGGATGCCCATATGTCGCAAGGTGCGTGCAAGCACGCACCCTACGCTATCTTTCAGAACTGGTCGTCGAACCGCTTGGCCAGATCCTCGATGTTCTCTGGCGGCCAGTCCACGACATCCATGCCCAGGTGCAGGCCCATGCCCGACAGCACTTCCTTGATCTCGTTCAAGGACTTGCGGCCGAAGTTCGGGGTGCGCAGCATCTCGGCCTCGGTTTTCTGGATCAGGTCGCCGATATAGACGATGTTGTCGTTCTTCAGGCAGTTGGCCGAACGGACCGACAGCTCCAGCTCGTCCACCTTCTTCAGCAGGCGCGGATCGAACTCCAGGCCATCCTCGGCATCCTGGCGGTTGGCCGATTCGGGTTCGTCGAAGTTCACGAAGACCGACAACTGGTCCTGGACGATGCGCGCGGCATAGGCCACGGCGTCTTCCGGGGTCAGCGAACCGTCGGTCTCGATCTTCATCGTCAGCTTGTCATAGTCCAGCACCTGCCCCTCGCGGGTGGGCGTGACTTCATAGCTGACGCGCTTGACCGGCGAGAAGATCGCGTCGATCGGGATCAGACCGATGGGCGCATCCTCGGGGCGGTTCTTGTCAGCGGCGACATAGCCCTTGCCCGTCTGCACGGTCAGTTCCATGTTCAGGTCCGCGCCGTCGTCCAGGTGGCAGATGACGTGATCGCGGTTCAGCACCGTGATCCCGGCCGTTTCCTGGATGTCGCCGGCCTTGACCTCGCCCGGGCCCTTGGCGGACAGGGTCAGGCGCTTGGGCCCTTCCACGTCCATCTTCAGCGTCACGCCCTTGAGGTTCAGGACGATGTCGGTAACGTCCTCGCGGACGCCGGCGACGCTGCTGAATTCATGCAGGACGTTGTCGATCTGGACCGAGGTGATGGCCCCGCCCTGCAGCGACGACAGCAGCACGCGGCGCAGCGCGTTGCCCAGGGTCAGGCCGAAACCACGTTCCAGCGGTTCGGCGACCAGCGTGGCGGTGCGGGTGGCATCCGCGCCCGGCTTGACGACCAGCTGAGTCGGCTTGATCAGCTCGGCCCAATTCTTGTGGATCATGCGTTTGCCTCCATTCTTGTCCCCGGCCCATGTCCTTGGCCGGAAACGCCCGAGGTTGAAAACGTAAAGACCGAACCGCGCGAAGCCGCGCGGTCCGGGTAAGCATCATCTGAAAATCAGACGCGGCGGCGCTTCGGCGGACGGCAGCCGTTATGCGCGATCGGCGTCACGTCGCGGATCGCGGTGATGTTGAAGCCAACCGAGGCCAGCGCGCGCAGCGCCGATTCACGGCCTGAACCGGGGCCCTGGACTTCGACTTCCAGCGTACGGACGCCGTGTTCCTGTGCCTTGCGGCCTGCGTCTTCGGCGGCCATCTGGGCGGCATAGGGGGTCGATTTGCGCGAGCCCTTGAAGCCCATGGTGCCGGCGGACGACCACGAGATCGCGTTGCCCTGCACGTCGGAAATCAGGATTTTCGTGTTGTTGAAGCTGGAATTCACATGCGCAACGCCGGTGGCGATGTTCTTGCGTTCCTTGCGCTTCATGCGGGTCTTGTCGCGTGCCATATCCGTTACCCCTTATTTCTTCTTGCCAGCGATGGGCTTCGCCGGGCCCTTGCGGGTGCGGGCATTGGTATGGGTGCGCTGACCGCGGACCGGCAGGCCGCGACGGTGGCGCAAGCCACGATACGAACCCAGGTCCATCATCCGCTTGATGTTCATCTGGGTTTCACGACGCAGGTCGCCTTCGACGGTCAGGTTGGCGTCGATGTATTCGCGGATCTGCAGAACTTCGGCGTCCGACAGGTCGTTGACGCGGCGCGCGCGGTCGATGCCGACGGCTTCGCAGATCTGTTCGGCATACATCGGGCCGATGCCGTGGATATAGGTCAGTGCGATCGGGACGCGTTTCCCGGTCGGAATGTTGACGCCAGCAATACGAGCCACGCGTTATCCTTTATCGGTTGCGGTTCCGTAGCACCGGAACCTTTTTTCACAACGGAAGGCCCGAAAGCCATGCCTTCGGGCCGCTGATGGTCCACCCCTGAAGGGTGATTCTCTTGCGAGATGACGTGACTTAAAGGCCGTTGACTGTGGCGTCAAGTGCCGGTCGCGATTTCGCTTGACGCGGGCAGGACGGTCTCGATCTGTGCGGCCACATCATCCATGGCGGCAAGACCGTCGACCGGCGCCAGCTTCCCCTTGGCATAGTAATAGCCGATCAGGGGCGAGGTCTTCTTGTAGTATTCCAGAAGCCGCGTCTTCAGGCTTTCCTCGTTGTCGTCGGCACGCCGCTTCAGGTCGGTCGATCCGCAGACGTCGCAGACCCCTTGCTTTGCAACCGGCTTGGTTTCGTCGTGATACACCTCGCCGCAGTTGCCGCAGGTATAGCGGCCGGTGATGCGGCGGACCAAGGCCTCGTCATCCACCTGCATCTCGACCACGGCGTCCAGCACCATGCCGGTCTCGTCCAGCAACTGGCCAAGCGCGTCGGCTTGCGCCAGTGTCCGGGGGAAGCCGTCGAAGATGAAGCCGTTGCCGCCTTCCGACAGTCTTTCGCGGATCAGGCCGATGACGATCTCGTCGGTGACAAGTTGGCCCCGGTCCATGACCTCGGCCACGCGCTTGCCCATCTCGGTTCCCGAAGACCGGGCCGCGCGCAGCATGTCGCCGGTAGAGAGCTGCACCAGCCCGCGTTCCTCGACCAGCTTGCGGGCCTGGGTTCCCTTGCCGGCACCGGGCGGTCCCAGCAGAATGATATTGATCGTCATCTAAGGTCTGTCCCCCTCGTCAGCCCTTGGGGCCGTTAGCGGCGCGACGGTGCGCGACGCGGCTTTGCGCTTCCCTCTTTGCGTTTACCACGCAGTTGGGATTTCTCAATCAGGCCTTCGTACTGATGCGCCAGAAGATGGCTTTGCACCTGGTTGATCGTGTCCATCGTCACCGACACCACGATCAGGACCGAGGTTCCGCCGAAGTAGAACGGGATCGACCACTGGTGGCGCAGGATTTCGGGAAGCAGACAGACCGCCGCCAGATAGGCCGCGCCGATCACCAGCACGCGGTTGACGACATAATCCAGGTATTCCTCGGTCCGCTTGCCCGGACGGATGCCCGGGATGAAGCCGCCCTGGTTCTTCAGGTTCTCGGCCACGTCGTCGGATTTGAAGCTGACGTTCTGGGTATAGAAATAGGCGAAGAAGACGATCATCGCCGCGAAGAAGATCAGGTAAAGCGGCTGGCCCGGGCCGAAATAGGCCAGGATCGTGGACATGATCGGACCCGTCTGGTTGCCCGAGAAGGTCGAGATCGTGATCGGCAGCAAGAGCAGCGAGGACGCGAAGATCGCCGGGATGACGCCCGCCGGGTTCACCTTGATCGGCAGGTGGCTGGACTGGCCGTCATAGATCTTCATGCCGACCTGGCGCCGCGGGTACTGGATGCGGATTTTGCGCAGCGCGCGTTCCATGAAGACCACGAAGGCGATCACGGCAACAACCATCACGATCACGCCCAGGATCACCGGGGTCGAGATCGCGCCCGACCGGCCCTGCGCGAAGAAGCTGGCCAAGGCCGCCGGAATTTCCGCGACGATGCCCACGAAGATGATCAGAGAGATGCCGTTGCCGATGCCGCGTGCGGTGATCTGTTCGCCCAGCCACATCAGGAACATGGTGCCGCCGACCAGGGTGATGACCACGGATGCCTGGAAGAACAGGCCCGGATCATGCGCAAGGCCGCCGGCTTCCAGCGACTTCGCCAGGCCGTAAGCCTGGAACAGCGCCAGGGCCACGGTGCCATAGCGGGTGTACTGGTTGATCTTCTTGCGCCCTTGCTCGCCTTCCTTCTTCAGCTGTTCCAGCGAAGGCACCATTGAGGTCAGAAGCTGCACGATGATCGAGGCCGAGATATAGGGCATGATCCCCAGGGCGAAGACACCCATGCGGCCAAGCGCGCCGCCGGTGAACATCGACAGGATGCCGCCGATGCCCGACTGGGCCTGGTCCATGAAGTTGCGCAGCGCCGCGCCGTCGATGCCCGGCACGGGAATATAGGTGCCCAGGCGATAGATGATCAGCAGGCCGATCGTGAACCAGATACGCTGGCGAAGTTCCGTGGCCTTGCCGAATGCGCTCCATGAAAGGTTCGCGGCCATCTGTTCTGCGGCTGACGCCATGTGTTTTACGTCCCGTGTCATGACAGCGCCGCCGACCCGTTTCCGGGGACCGGCGGCGCCAGGAAAACCTGTTCGCTATCTATGGGGCGCGCACGCCCCGATCAACAGCTTATTCCGCCGCCGCTTCGGCCTTGACCGGCAGCGACACCTTGCCGCCCGCCTTCTCGACCACCTCGACCGCCGATTTCGACGCGCCGGTGACGGTGATGGTCAGGGCCGAGGTCAGCTCGCCCTTGGCCAGCAGACGGATGCCGTCCAGCTTGCGGCGCACCAGGCCGGATGCGACCAGGGCGTCCTCGGTCAGTTCGGCGGTGGCGTCGATCTTGCCGGCGTCGATGAAGGTCTGGATCTGGCCCAGGTTCACCACGGCGAAGGATTTCGCGTTCGGCGCGGTGAAGCCGCGCTTCGGCAGGCGGCGGTACAGCGGCATCTGGCCGCCTTCATAGCCGTTCAGCGCAACGCCCGAACGCGAGCTTTGGCCCTTGATACCACGGCCGGCGGTCTTGCCCTTGCCCGAACCGGGTCCGCGCGCAACGCGCTTCTTCTTGCGGTTGGCGCCGTCGTTGTCGCGGATTTCATGCAGTTTCATGTCGCTTCTCCTAGGCCGGACGCACCCCCGAAGCGATGATGGGGCGGACGCGGCATGTCAGTTTCGTGAATCGGTGCGCGATGGCACCCGCGGGCGTATAGCGGGAACCGTCCCCTGGGGCAAGGCTTGGCTTTCCGGCCGGACAAGCGGATGTGAGTTGCCGTTGCGGATGGCCGGATTATCAGGATGGGATCAGCTTACGGACCGATTTCATGACCCGCATCGCCCTTTTCCTTGCCACGCTGCTTCTTGCCCCCGCCGCCGCCCAGGCCGAGCCCACCTTCTGCACCGCCCGCATCAATGGCCGCGATGTCCCGCTGGCCTATGACCCCAAGGAACCAGGCCTGCGCGATCACTTCAGCCGGCGAGAGATCCTTTTCACCTCCTGGGGCCGCGACACCTGCCCCAGCTATGTCGTGCTGCGCAGCCTCACGCCCGACCTGAACGACGACGAGCGCGGCCCCTTTTGCCTGCGCCACGACAAGACCAGCGATTCGATCATCGGCTATGACCTGGGGCGCCGCGATGCCTATGGCCGCTGCGAGGCGGCAGCCAAGACCGTCTGCCAGCGGGTGAACCAGACCAAGAACGCGGCCGTCGCCATCACCGGCGCTGCCGCACGGGGCGCGATCAGTGGCGCAAGGGCGCTGCCCGACGGGTCGGGCGCGGTGATCCTCAGCGGCTCGCAGGGCTATATCACCGGGGCGCTGTCCTCGATCGGCGGGGCGGCCGCAGCGATGGCGTCGTCGCCCGCGATCGTCGCGGGGGCCGCCGTTTCGGTCGTCGCGGTGGGTGGCGCGGTCTATGCCTGCCAGGAATAGCCTCAGAACTCCAGCCAGGTTCCGATCTTGATCGCGGGCTCGCTGGGCCCCACCAGCGGGACGATCACCCCTGCTTCAAGCCGTGCCGGGCCGGGAATGTCATAAACGACGGAACTAGCCAGCTTGGCCTGGAAGTCGCTGTCCTTGCGCGTCTCCAGCCGAAGCTGATTGACAAGGGCCCAGGCGGGCTGCGGGCGGATTCCGACGGTCAGGTCCAGCTTGCCGACGATCTCGGGCGTCAGATAGGCGTATTCCACCTGCGTCAGCCCATCGCGCACAGTGACCTCCTCGGTCTTGCCGGCGACCTTCACCCGGGCTTCGGCCGTCATCCAGCCCCCGTCCCATGGCCCCGAAAAGCCGCGTCCCAGCATCAGGGCTGCCTGGCTCAGCGGCAGGATCTCTCCATCCCGCCGGATTGCACCAAAGCCCATGGAATAGGACAGCCGATAGGGCCCCTGCCCGCCGTCCAGCGATTTCTGGTACCACAGCATGGCCGTGGTTTCACCCACATCCGTGTGGCCCAGTTCGAACCCCAGGACACGGTGGCGGGACAGGCCATATTCCAGGTACAAGCCCAGGTGAGAGTTCCGCGCCTTGTCATGTTCCCCCGAGAAAGCCACGAAGACCTGCCCCGGATCGCGCGGCCATGGACCGGCGGAAGCCAGAGAAGCCGCCATCAGCCAGAAAAGGCAGGCACCAAAGAGCCGCGTCACCGTCGTCCCCATCCGGTTTGCATCACCGACAGGGATAGGAGCCAGACGTTAGGAAAGGATTAACGCGACAGGGCGAAATGAAATACGCCCCGGATTTCTCCGGGGCGTTCTTTCCTGCCGATCCCGATGGATCAGGCTTTTTCTTCGATGATGGTCACCAGATGCGGGATCTTCGCGACCATGCCGCGGATCGAGGGAGTATCCTCAAGCTCGCGCGTGCGGTTCATCTTGTTCAGGCCCAGGCCCTTCAGCGTCTCACGCTGGATGGCGGGGCGGCGGATCGGGCTGCCGATCTGCTTGACGACGATGGTTGCCATTCGCCTGTCTCCTTAGGCTTCGACCGGCTCGGCAGCCGGCTTGTTGTCCTGCGGCAGGATGTCGGCCACCTTCTTGCCGCGACGCTGCGCGACCGAACGGGGGCTCGATTCCTTCTTCAGGCCATCCAGCGTCGCACGGATCATGTTGTAGGGGTTCTGCGAACCCTGCGACTTCGCCACGACGTCCTGGACGCCCAGCATCTCGAACACGGCGCGCATCGGACCACCGGCGATGATCCCGGTCCCCGGAACCGCGGTGCGCATGATCACCTTGCCCGCGCCATGACGGCCTTCGATGTCGTGGTGCAGGGTGCGGCCGTCGCGCAGGGGCACGCGGACCAGCGAACGCTTGGCCTGCTCGGTGGCCTTGCGGATCGCTTCCGGCACTTCCTTGGCCTTGCCCTTGCCGAAGCCGACACGGCCGCGCTGATCGCCGACGACGACCAGGGCTGCAAAGCCGAAGCGCTTGCCACCCTTGACGGTCTTCGACACACGGTTGATCGCAACAAGGCGATCCTGGAATTCCGGGTTTTCCTCGCGCTCTTCGCGGCGACCCCGGCGGTTATCACGTTCTGCCATGAGGCATTCCTTGTCAGGTGGCGCTTCATTCGCGCCGGTTGGTTCAATCCAGGTGGGGCGGCCCGCAAGGACCGCCCCCCGGATCATCGGGGCGGCGCCGCCCCTTCCGGAACCGGCGCCACCCGCATCATCAGAACTTCAGGCCACCTTCACGGGCAGCGTCGGCCAGGGCCTTCACCTTGCCGTGGAAGATGAAGCCGCCGCGGTCGAACACGACTTCCTCGATGCCGGCGGCTTTCGCACGCTCGGCGATCGCGGCGCCGATCTTGGCGGCAGCCTCGACGTTGTTCTTGCCGACCAGGCCGAAGTCCTTCTCCAGCGTGCTGGCGGAAGCCAGGGTCACACCGTTCAGGTCGTCGATGACCTGAACCGAGATGTTCTTCGACGAACGGTGGACGGACAGCCGCGGACGGCCATTCGACATCGCCCGCAGTTTGTTCCGAACGCGCAGGCGGCGCTTCTGGAACAGCTCTTGCTTTTTCAGTGCCATTTCATGCGCCCCTTACTTCTTCTTGCCTTCCTTGCGGAAGACGAACTCGCCCTTGTAGCGGATGCCCTTGCCCTTGTAGGGCTCGGGCTTGCGCCATTCGCGAATGTTCGCGGCCACCTGACCAACAAGCTGCTGGTCGATGCCTTCCACGACGATTTCGGTCTGCTTCGGCGCCGTGATCGTCACGCCTTCCGGCGTTTCGAAGTTCACGTCGTGCGAATAGCCCAGAGCCAGCTTCAGGGTCTTGCCCTGCATCGAGGCGCGGTAACCCACGCCCTGGATTTCCAGCTCTTTCTTGAAGCCTTCCGACACGCCGACGGTCAGGTTCTCCACCATCGAGCGGGTCAGGCCCCACTGCTGGCGGGCCCGCTTCGAGGTGCCGCGCGGCTTCACCGCCACCGAACCTTCGTCCAGAACCAGATCGACGTCATCCGTCGCCGTGAAGCTGCGGGTGCCTTTCGGCCCCTTCACTTCGATGGTCTGGCCCTTGATCTCGGCCGTCACGCCCTTGGGCAGAGCGACCGGCTTTTTACCAATCCGAGACATCTGCTGCCCTCCTTAGAACACGGTGCAGAGGACTTCGCCGCCGACATTGGCGTTGCGAGCCGCTGCATCCGACATGACGCCCTTGGGCGTCGAGACGATGGAGACGCCCAGACCCTGGCGGACCTGCGGGATTTCCTTGGCGCCGGCGTAAACGCGGCGGCCAGGCTTCGAGACACGCGACAGCTCGCGGATGACCGGGGTGCCGTCGTGGTACTTCAGACCGATCTCAAGCTCGGCATGGCCGGCTTCGGTGGTCACTTCTTCATAGCCGCGGATGTAACCTTCGGCTTTCAGCACGTCCAGAACCCAAGCGCGCAGCTTGGAGGCCGGGGTGCGGACGGTCGATTTGCCGCGCATCTGTGCGTTGCGGATGCGGGTCAGCATATCGCCGAGAGGATCGTTCATCGACATTGTGCCCCCTTACCAGCTGGACTTGACGAGACCGGGGATCTGACCTTGCGAGCCCAGCTCGCGCAGCATGATCCGCGACAGTTTCAGTTTGCGGTAATACGCGTGCGGACGGCCGGTCAGTTGGCACCGGTTGTGCAGACGCGTTTCCGACGAGTTGCGCGGCAGTTCGGCCAGCTTCAGCGAAGCCTTGAACCGCTCTTCCATCGGACGGGACTGGTCGTTGATGACCTCCTTGAGGGAGGCGCGCTTGGCGGCGAATTTCGCGACCAGACGCTCGCGCTTCTTCTCGCGCTCGACCATGGATTTCTTTGCCATATCTCTTACCTCCGCGATCAGCTGTTGAAGGGCATGTTGAAATGCTTCAACAGCGCTTTCGCTTCCGCGTCGGTCGGCGCGGTGGTGCAGATGATGATGTCCATCCCCAGAACTTCGTCGACCTTGTCGAAGTTGATTTCCGGGAACACGATGTGCTCCTTCAGGCCCATGGCATAGTTGCCGCGGCCGTCGAAAGAGGTGCCCTTCACGCCGCGGAAGTCGCGGACGCGCGGCAGCGCGATGTTGATCAGGCGGTCCAGGAATTCGTACATCCGGTCGCCGCGCAGGGTCACCTTGGCGCCCAGCGGCATTTCTTCCCGGACGCGGAAGCCCGCGATCGAGTTCTTCGCCTTGGTGATCACGGCCTTCTGGCCGGCGATCAGCGACAGTTCCTCGGCGCCCTGCTTCACCTTCTTGGTGTCTTTCACGGCCTCGCCGATGCCCATGTTCAGGACGATCTTGTCCAGACGCGGGATCTGCATGTCGTTCTTGTAGCCGAATTCTTCCTTCAGCGCGGCCCGGACGGTGTCGCGGTAAACCGCCTTGAGGCGCGGCGTGTACTTGGTTGCGTCCAGCATCAGATCACGTCTCCCGTGGTCTTGGCGAAGCGGACCTTCTTGTCGCCTTCCATGCGGAAGCCGACGCGGGTCGCCTTGCCATTGGCATCCAGCAGCGCCAGGTTCGACAGGTCGATCGGCATCGCCTTCGGCGTGCGGCCGCCCTGGGTCGTCTGGGTCTGGCGGGCGTGACGGATCGCGATGTTGATGCCGTCAACGATGGCCTTGTTGTCCTTGGGCATGACGGCGGTGATTTCGCCCTGCTTGCCCTTGTCCTTGCCGGTCAGCACGACGACCTTGTCGCCCTTTTTCAGCTTGGCAGCCATTACAGCACCTCCGGCGCAAGCGAGATGATCTTCATGAAGTTCTTCGCGCGCAGCTCGCGGACGACCGGCCCGAAGATACGGGTGCCGACCGGTTCGCCCTGGTTGTTCAGGATGACGGCGGCGTTGCGGTCGAAGCGGATCGAGGTTCCGTCTTCGCGCTTCACTTCCTTGGCGGTCCGAACGACCACGGCCTTGCGGACGTCGCCCTTCTTGACCCGGCCCCGCGGGATGGCTTCCTTGACGGACACGACAATGATGTCGCCCACCGACGCATAGCGACGGTGCGAACCACCCAGGACCTTGATGCACTGAACCCGGCGTGCGCCGGAGTTGTCAGCAACATCCAGATTGGTCTGCATCTGGATCATTTGGTTTCTCCCGACCTTTGGGGACCGCCACTTGCGGCCCCAGGGTTTCGATCATTTCTGATCTGTGATGATGGACTTACGCGGAAACCGCTTCGTCCGTCAGGACAGTCCAGCGTTTCGTCTTCGAGATCGGCGCGCATTCGACGATGCGAACGAGGTCACCGACCTTGAACTGGTTGTTCGCGTCATGCGCCCGATACTTCTTGGACGAGCGAACGGTCTTGTGCAGCAGCGGGTGCTTGAAGCGACGCTCGACCAGGACGGTGATGGTCTGTTCGTTCTTGTCGCTGGTGACGCGGCCTTGCAGGATGCGTTTGGGCATGGGCCAGGCTCCTTAGTTCGAGGCCGCGGCTTCCGCCGCTTTCTGGTTCAGAATAGTTTTCACACGGGCCACGTCGCGGCGAACGGCACGCATCCGGGCGGTGCTTTCCAGTTGGCCGGTGGCCTGCTGGAAGCGGAGGTTGAAGGCCTCCTTCTTCAGCGCGACAAGCTGATCCTTCAGCTGGTCGGGCGTCTTCGACGTCAGTTCCTGCGCTTTCATGGCGCTTTCCTTTCAACATCACCGGAGAGCCCCTGCACGCAGGGCCACCCTGATTCCCGGTGGAGTTTCATGATGAAGGCCTGCCCATACAGGCAATGCGGCCTTGGCGCAACCCTTTTCCCGCCAGGAAAAGGAAAACCCCGCCAGTCGCCCGGCGGGGTCGTGTTCCCTGGGGTGCGTGCTTGCACGCCCCGATCTTACCAGTCTTCGCGCGCCACGATGCGGGTCAGCACCGGAAGCTTGTTCGCCCCCAGGCGCAGGGCTTCACGCGCGATCTCGTCGGACACGCCGTCGATCTCGAACATGATGCGGCCGGGATGGACGCGGGCGGCCCAGAAATCGACCGAACCCTTGCCTTTACCCATCCGCACTTCGGTCGGCTTCGAGGAAACCGGGACGTCCGGGAAAATCCGGATCCAGACCCGGCCCTGACGCTTCATGTGGCGGGTGATCGCGCGGCGGGCCGCTTCGATCTGACGGGCGGTCACGCGCTCGGGCTCGGTGGCCTTCAGCGCATAGGATCCGAAGTTCAGGGCGAAACCGCCCTTGGCTTCGCCGTGGATCCGGCCCTTGTGCTGTTTGCGGAACTTGGTCCGTTTCGGTTGCAGCATCTTGTTTGCTCCTTAGCGCGCGTCGCGGTCACGGCGCGGACCACGGGGGGCCGGACCTTCCTGAGCCTCGGCGGCCTTGCGGTCGCGGGCCTGGGGGTCGTGCTCCATGATCTCGCCCTTGAAGATCCACACCTTCACCCCGATGATCCCGTAGGGGGTCGAGGCTTCGGCCAACGCATAGTCGATGTCGGCACGCAGGGTGTGCAGGGGCACACGGCCCTCGCGATACCATTCGGTCCGCGCGATCTCGGCGCCGCCAAGGCGGCCCGACACGTTCACGCGGATGCCCAGGGCACCCATGCGCATCGCGTTCTGCACGGCGCGCTTCATCGCGCGGCGGAACGAAACCCGACGCTCGAGCTGCTGGGCGATCGATTCCGCGACCAGGGCGGCATCGACTTCCGGCTTGCGCACTTCGACGATGTTCAGGTGAACTTCCGACTTGGTGAAGTTCGCCAGCTTGTTGCGCAGGACCTCGATATCGGCGCCTTTCTTGCCGATGATCACGCCCGGACGCGCCGCATGGATCGTCACGCGGCACTTGCGGTGCGGACGCTCGATGATGACGCGGCTGACGCCGGCCTGCTTGGCTTCCGTCTTGATGAAGTCCCGGATCTTCAGGTCTTCAAGCAGCAGGTTGCCATAGTCCTTGTCGTCGGCGTACCAGCGGCTGTCCCAGGTGCGGTTGACCTGGAGGCGCATGCCGATCGGATTGACCTTCTGACCCATTACGCTTGCTCCTCGACTTGGCGCACCTTGATGGTGATTTCCGAAAACGGCTTCATGATCTTGCCATAACGGCCACGCGCCCGCGGACGGCCGCGCTTCATCACCAGGTTCTTGCCCACCCAGGCTTCGGCGACGATCAGGTTGTCGACATCCAGGCCGTGGTTGTTTTCGGCGTTCGCGATCGCCGACTGCAGGCACTTCTTCACGTCGCCCGCGATCCGCTTGTGCGAGAAGGTCAAGTCGGCCAGGGCCTTGTCCACCTTCTTGCCGCGGATCAGCGCTGCGACGAGGTTCAGCTTCTGCGGCGAAGTGCGCAGACCCTTGGTCTTCGCGAATGCTTCGTTCTCCGCCACGCGGCGCGGATTTTGTTCCTTACCCATGACGCTTACTTCCTCTTGGCTTTCTTGTCCGCCGCGTGGCCGTAATAGGTCCGCGTGGGCGAGTATTCACCGAATTTCTGGCCGATCATCTCCTCGGAGACGGCAACGGGAATATGCTTCTGCCCGTTGTAGACGCCGAAGGTCAGGCCGACGAATTGCGGCAGGATGGTGGAACGACGCGACCAGATCTTGATGACGTCGGATTTGCCCGACTCGCGGGCCTTTTCCGCCTTCTTGAGCACATAGGCGTCAACAAAGGGGCCTTTCCAGATAGAACGTGCCATAGGTCAGCGCCCCTTCTTCTTCGCGTGACGCGACCGCAGGATGTACTTGTCGGTCGCCTTGTTCGAGCGGGTCTTCTTGCCCTTGGTGTCCTTGCCCCAGGGTGTGACCGGCGTACGGCCGCCCGAGGTCCGGCCTTCACCACCACCATGCGGGTGGTCGATCGGGTTCATGGCAACACCGCGAACGCTGGGACGGATGCCCTTGTGGCGGTTCCGGCCAGCCTTGCCCAGGTTCTGGTTCGAATGGTCAGCGTTCGACACGGCGCCGATGGTCGCCATGCATTCCTGACGGACCAGGCGCAGCTCGCCCGAGGACAGGCGGATCTGGGCATAGCCGCCGTCGCGGCCGACGAACTGGGCATAGGTGCCAGCCGAACGGGCGATCTGGCCGCCCTTGCCGGGCTTCAGCTCGACGTTGTGGACGATCGTGCCGATCGGCATGCCGCTGAAGGGCATGGCGTTGCCGGGCTTCACGTCGACCTTGGCGCCGGCGATGACCTTGTCGCCCACGGCCAGACGCTGCGGCGCGATGATATAGGCGCGCTCGCCGTCCTCATAGCCGATCAGGGCGATGAAGGCGGTGCGGTTGGGATCGTATTCGATCCGCTCGACCACGGCGGCCATGTCGAACTTGGTGCGCTTGAAATCGACGATGCGATACAGGCGCTTCGCCCCGCCGCCCTTGCGGCGCATGGTGATCCGTCCGGTGTTGTTCCGACCGCCGTTCTTGGTCAGGCCTTCGGTGAGGGCCTTGACCGGGCGACCTTTCCAAAGCTCCGAACGGTCGATCAGAACCAGCCCGCGCTGGCCAGGCGTCGTCGGTTTATACGACTTCAATGCCATCTTTCTGTCTTCCGTTGCTTTGGACCAGGGTGGTCCGTTGTCGTCAAAAGATCGCGGCCCCGGTTAACCCAGGGCCGCAGATTTCCGCCTGCTATCAGAGTCCGGTGGACACGTCGATAGTGCTACCCTCTTCCAGGGTGACATAGGCTTTCTTCACGTCGCTGCGGCGACCCAGGATGCCCCGGAAGCGCTTCTGCTTGCCCTTGGTGACGGTGGTGTTGACCGCCTTCACCTTGACGCCGAACAGGGCCTCGACCGCCTGCTTGATCTGCGGCTTGGTCGAATCCTTCGCCACCTGGAAGACCACGCCGTTGTTTTCCGACGTCATGGTGGCTTTCTCGGTGATGATCGGCTTGACGATCACGTCGTAATGTTCAGCTTTCGCGCTCATTTCAAACGAGCCTCCAGAGCTTCGACGCCCGAACGCGTGATCACAAGCGTGTCGCGCTTCAGGATGTCATACACGTTGGCACCCATCGACGGCAGGATGTCCACGCCTTCGATGTTGCGGGCGGCGCGGGCGAAGCCTTCGTTGACTTCGGCACCGTCGATCACCAGCACGCGCTTCCAGCCGTTTTCCTTGACGGCCTTGGCCACGGCCGAGGTCTTGGCATCGGCGAGGTTCAGATCCTCGACGATCACCAGTTCACCCGCGGTTGCCTTGGCGGACAGGGCATGGCGCAGACCCAGGGCGCGCACCTTCTTCGGCAGATCGAAGGCGTGCGAACGCGGGGTCGGGCCCTTGTAGACGCCACCATGACGGAAGGTCGGCGCCTTGCGGGAACCGTGGCGTGCGCCGCCGGTGCCTTTCTGGCGATAGATCTTCTTGGTCGAATAGCTGACGTCGGACTTGCCCAGCACCGAGTGGGTGCCCTGCTGCGCCTTGGCGCGCTGCCAGCGAACGACGCGCTGCAGGATGTCGCCGCGCGGCTCCAGCCCGAAGATCTCGTCGGCCAGCTCGATTTCACCGGCCTTGCCGGCGTCCAGCTTGATCACATCGAGTTTCATCACTTGTCTCCTTCGGGCGCAGCAGCGTCGTCACCCTCGGCCTTGTCGGCCTGGATCGAAGCCTGGGCTTCGGCCAGTGCAGCTTCCTCGGCGGCGGCGGCTTCGGCGGCGGCAGCCTCGCGGGCGGCTTCCTCGGCCGCGGCGGCTTCGGCGGCGGCGGCTTCGGCCAGACGCTTGGCTTCTTCAGCGGCGGACTTCAGCGCGGCGGGATAGATCACGTTCTCGGGCGCCGCTTTCTTCACGGCGTCCTTGATCGTGACCCAGCCACCTTTCGAACCGGGGACCGAACCCTTGACCATGATCAGGCCACGGTCGGCATCGGTGCGCACGACCTGCAGGTTCTGCGTGGTGACGCGGACGGCGCCCAGGTGGCCGGCCATCTTCTTGCCTTTGAACACCTTGCCGGGGTCCTGGCACTGGCCGGTCGAACCGTGCGAACGGTGGCTGATCGACACGCCGTGCGAGGCGCGCAGACCGCCGAAGTTGTGACGCTTCATGGCGCCCGCAAAGCCCTTACCGATCGAGGTGCCGGCGATGTCCACGAACTGACCCGCGAAATAGTGGTCAGCCGTGATCTCCTCACCGACGTTGATCAGGTTTTCCTCGGCAACGCGGAATTCCGCGATCTTGCGCTTGGGCGCGACCGAGGCCTTGGCGAAGTGGCCGCGCATCGCGGCGGTCGTGCGCTTGGCCTTGGCGACACCGGCGCCCAGCTGGACGGCGGTATAGCCGTCGCGCGCAACGGTGCGCTGATCGACGACCTGCAGGTTGTCCAGTTGCAGGACGGTCACCGGAACCTGACGGCCGTCTTCCAGGAACAGCCGGGTCATGCCCAGTTTCTTGGCGATAATACCAGTACGCAGCATCATCCCCTCCTTACACCTTGATCTCGACGTCCACGCCGGCGGCGAGGTCGAGCTTCATCAGGGCGTCAACGGTCTGCGGGGTCGGATCGACGATGTCCAGCAGGCGCTTGTGGGTGCGGATTTCCCACTGGTCGCGCGACTTCTTGTCGATGTGCGGGCCGCGCAGGACGGTGAATTTCTCGATCTTGTTCGGCAGCGGAATCGGGCCGCGAACGGTCGCGCCGGTGCGCTTGGCGGTGTTGACGATTTCCTGGGTGCTGGCTTCCAGCACGCGGTAATCGAACGCCTTCAGCCGGATGCGGATATTCTGACTTTGCATAGTCATCCCTCTGACGGGGAGTTCCAGTCGAGAGGCTGACATCGCACCACGCGGCGCCAGCGTCGGACCGTATAAAAACTGCAAGGCCGCCCTGACAAGGCGGCCGCGCGCAAGGCAAGCGAATCTCGGCGCAATGCGGATTCGACTGCGATGCGGGCCTATAGCCTCTTTGCAAGACGGACGTCAAGCACGATCGGCCATGTTCCTGATACGGGGCCTGCCCTCTGGCGCCGGGCCGTCCCGCAGTGTGACCCCGCCCCACGAAAAAGCCCGCCCCTTTCGGGA
>NZ_NWMQ01000100.1:0-4542 GCF_002901215.1 Paracoccus sp. SY
GTGATTCTGCTGGTGATCCGGCCCCTCACTGGGCTGATCGGCCTTTGGGGCTTTCGTGCCGCCCCCGGCGAGAAGCTGACCATTGCCTTTTTCGGCATCCGCGGGGTGGGGTCGTTCTACTACCTGTCTTATGGGCTGAACCACATGGAGGTTGCCGGGGCCGAACATCTTTGGGCCATTCTGGGTCTTGTGGTTCTTTTGTCCGTCCTGATGCACGGGCTGACGGTGACGCCCGTGATGCGCCTTCTGGACCGCAAGCAGGGCCGCGACCCCGATGCCGACGGCCTGCCCCCGCCAGGCCTGCAGGGGCCGGGTGCCGACTGATCCGGAGGTATGAGGATGCGATGCATGTCCTCTTGCATGATTTCGCCTGTTCCTGTTTTGTGCAGGGACTAGGACAGTCTCAGGTGCGTGACGACCACCGTTCAGCCCATTCATCGCCAAACGAGAAAGTATGAACGACATCGGCGCCCTGAACCTAACCGCCTGCGATCGTGAGCCAATCCACATCCCCGGCTCAATCCAGCCTCATGGCCTTCTTCTGATTGGCCGGATCGGCACCCATGAGATCATAGGCGCTGCAGGAGAAACCCTGTTCCGGGCCACGAAGGGCCAAACGCTCGAAGATTATCTCGGTTTGTCTTCTGTCATTGATGAAGCAGCACTGGACCTGGGTCCGGCAGTCCTTGACGCCGCCTTGATCGATGACATCCTCTACGATGTCCATGCGTTTACAACGGATGGCCACGTCGTTGTCGAATTGACCCAACAGGCGGGTAGCCCGCCAATGAACTCTACCTTTCTCGCAAATCTTGAAGCGATGAGCAGCGGGTTCGAGCGCGCGACCTCCCATGCGGATCTGTTTGACAGCGCAGCGCGGGTGTTCCGAAGACTCACGGACTATGATCGCGTCCTCATCTATCAGTTCGTTGACAACGAAGCTGGCAAGGTGGTTGGCGAAAGCCGCTCGGACGATATGCCGGGTTTGATGAACCACCATTTTCCCGCCTCCGATATTCCGCGGCAGGCCCGAGCCCTTTATGTTCGAAACAGGGTGCGGGTCATTGCGGACGTGGCCGGCGCCTCCCTCCCGATCATCGGCGTCGACGATACAGTTCGGCAGATCGATCTGAGCGACTCCACCCTGCGCAGCGTGTCGCCGATCCACCTGACATACCTGAAGAACATGGGCGTTGCCGCCTCTGCCTCGATGTCGATTGTCAAGGACGGCATCTTATGGGGGCTTGTTGCCTGTCATCATTCCAATCCGCGGCCCTTGCCGCTCACCATACGTCTTGCATGTCAGGCGCTTGCAACAAGCCTGTCACGGCAGATCAAGTTGCGGGAGGAAGCAGAGCTTTATCGCGAGCGCATTCACCTTCGCGCACAAGAAGATGTTGTTTTGGGACGGCTCGGCTCGGACGTCACGCTGGAGCAGTTTTTCGCCGAGTCGGCTGATGACTTGGCAAAGATGATGCGCGCGGATGGCTTCGCAGCCGTGCAGGGCGCGGATCTCTTCGTATCCGGCCAATGCCCGGACCCGATCCACATCCGTGCTGTAGCCGACTACGTGCGCGCCCCTGCGGCCATAAAGGCATTTTGGACTGCGTGTCTGCGACAAGAAATGCCCGCGGCTGAGGCATTTCGGGATCTGGCAAGCGGTCTGCTCGCCGTCACCATGTCGACGGAGGTCCCCACAATCCTGATGTGGTTTCGCGCCGAGAGACTGCAAACTGTGACATGGGCTGGAAACCCTCATAAAGATGTCCCGCTTGTTCCCGGTGCACAGCTGGAACCACGTGTGTCCTTTGCCGCTTGGTCGGAAGAGGTCCAAGGCTGCGCACCGGACTGGACCATCGCCGAAACCGAGTCCGCTATGCGGCTTGTCCGGTCTATGCTTGAAGCGCGCAACAATCGCCGAATGAGAGCCTTGAACATGGAGCTCTCAACGACCCTGAAGGAAAACGAAAACCTGATGCAGCAAAAGGACTTCCTTTTGCGCGAGGTGAACCACCGGGTGCAAAACAGCCTGTCGCTGGTGTCGGCGTTCCTGAGAATGCAGGGGCGCGACGCGCTTCCAGAGGTCAAGCAGCAATTGGACGAGGCGGACCACCGCCTCAAGGCAGTGAGCCTTGTTCACAAGCGGCTCTACCAGGCAGACAGCACCGAAATCGTCGACCTGTCACTCTACCTTGCAGAATTGTGCGAGGAGCTGAAGGCAACCCTGAGTGGGAAATGGGCGAACATCCTTTCCACCAGACTTGCGCCCGTTCTGATCGAGACAGACCGAGCCGTAAGCATCGGTCTTATTCTGAACGAGCTGGTCATCAACGCAACCAAGTACGCCTACCAAGGAGAACCAGGACCGATCTCCATTGGGCTGGAGCAGCATCGCGACAGCTTCCGCCTGACAGTCTCGGACAAGGGCATAGGCGCTGCGGGCGTGACCAAAGGTACTGGGTTTGGCTCACGAATGCTCGGCTCGTTGGTGGATGGTCTGAAGGGGACCATGGATTACGCCGATAACAATCCGGGGCTTCGGGCCACTGTGACCGCTCCGATCCGTTGAATGGTGTTATTGCATTCCCCGGAACGCAGCGAAGGCTTCGGACGCGACAAAGCTTCCGGGCGGGGCCGAGACCGGCGGGGGATTGCAGACGACTTCCTCAAGATACTGCACAGCCGACATGAACCCTGCGAGTGAGAATGGCTTGGCGATAACGCCATGCGCTCCTGCGAAGTCCTGAGGTATCTTCTGGGGATTGGCCGTCACAAAGACGATGATCGCATTGGGCCACCTCGCCTGCACATAACTGTTCACGTCGAGACCAGTGCTGCCACGCGCAAGGTTCATGTCGACTAACGCCACATTTGGCGCTTTCTCATCCGGAAGAGCTTCGACTTCGTCGAGCGCGGCGGCAATGGCGATCACATGATGGCCTGCATCCTCAACCATCATCTCGATATCCATTGAAATAAGCGGTTCGTCCTCGACGATGAGGAAGTTCAGTGGTCTGGCGGCGCGTTCCATACGGCTCCAACTGTGATTGTAAGATCAGCGCGCGTGCCAGAAGCACACGATGCCCATTTGATCTGTGTTCCCGCCTGCCTGGACAAACGGCTGATGATGATGCCCCCAAGACCGGCTGGCACCTGATCTCCTTGCGACGAACCAATGCCGTTATCCGCGATCGAGAGACGAACCTGATCGTTCTCCTGACGGGCCACGATGGTGATCTGGCCTTCCTCTCCCGCCGTGAAAGCATGACGAATGCAGTTGGACAGGATCTCATTGACGATGAGCCCCAAGGCCGATGCCTGCTCTATCGACACATCAGCTCGCTTGAGATCGGTCATGATCCGGATGTCGCGATGACCCGCTGCTTGGACCAGATCTCCGGCAAGGCTGGCTGCAAAGGCACCGATATCAAAGCGGGTCACATCGTCCGACTGATAAAGGCGGCGGTGGACCGATGCGAGTGCGTCAATCCGTCCCATCATGGCACGAAGCCGGTCCGTGAAGTCGGGATCATCGATTTCTCGCAATTGCAGGCGAAGGATCGACCCGATCATCGTCATGTTGTTTTTTACACGGTGATCGACCTCGTGCAGCAGCAACTTTTGCGCCTCCAAGGCGGCACGCAGATCGGCAGTGCGTTTGTGTACCTCCTCCTCGATGCGCCGCTTCTCCCGGGCCACCCGCGTATGAGCGTCGACACGGGCGGTAACATCGAGCTGGGATGCGAAGAAGAACTGGATTTCTCCCGTGTAGTCGCGGACGGGGCTGAGATAGAGGGCATTCCAGAAGGCCGTGCCGTCCTTTCGGTAGTTCAGGATATCGATGGCAACATCCTCACCTTGGGCAACGGCTTTGCGGATCCGATCGACGGCCTCTGGATCGGTATCTTCGCCCTGAAGCAGGCGGCAGTTATGGCCAACGAGGTCCTCACGGGAATAGCCCGTCAGCTTCTGAAAAGCTGTGTTGGCGAAAACGATCGGATTATCGGGCTGGTTGGGATCGGTAATGATCATCGGCATGCGTGTGGCGCGAACAGCCGCTGCAAACGGATCGCCCCGCCCTTGCTCGTGATGGAGAGCATCCGTCAGATGCCAGTTCTTCCGCTCGTCCATCAAAATCCGCCTGCCGGGCACTGACGTGCTCTACGATTGAAAGCCGTTAACGCAACACTAGTTCCACAAAGATTATAGCAGGTGATCTAGTGACATAAGGGGCGAAGTTCGCGCGGGTTCCACCTGCGACGTCTGGGATGCTCAGGCAGATGACGATAGAAGGCTTCCNCTCCCAGTGGCCGAACTCCTGACGCTCGGCAACGGCCGAGGGCCGGTGACACAAGCTCTGGCTGTCCTGGATGTGACTACGCTGATGTCGTCGGTGGTTTCGCGGCCTGCGACGTCTGCGATGCTCGGGCAGATGACGATAGAAGGCTTCCGCGAGGCCAAGCTTTGAATAGGCGAAGCGGTAGATCGTTTCATGGCTGACGCAGATGCAGTGCTGCTCAAGCCGCATCCGGCCGGCGATCT
>NZ_NWMQ01000101.1:0-4515 GCF_002901215.1 Paracoccus sp. SY
GCCAGTTGGTCCAGCCGGTCCACCTCGATCTCGACCCGCATCATGTGGGATGCGCGGGCCTTGACCGCTTGCAGGACGGCGCGGATGCCGCCGCCCGCCGCGATATGGTTGTCCTTGATGAGGATCGCGTCCGAGAGCGAAACCCGATGGTTAAAGCCGCCGCCATGCAGCACCGCCTGTTTTTCCACCAGCCGCAGGCCGGGCGTGGTCTTGCGCGTGCAGGTGATGCGGGTGGCGGTTCCCCGCGTCTCGGCCACGAAGGCGGCGGTCAGGGTAGCGATGCCCGACAAGCGGCCCGCGAAATTCAGCGCCACGCGTTCGGCCGACAGGATCGCGGCGGCGTCGCCGGTGATCCGGGCCAGCGTGTCGCCCGGGGCGAAGGAGACGCCATCTGGGACCAGAACCTCGAACCGCAGGCTCGGGTCGATCAGGCGGAAGGCCAGCGCAGCCACGGCCATCCCCGACGCCGTGCCGCCTTCTCGCGCACGGACGGCACCACTGACGCGCGTGCCCGGCGGGATCACCGTGCGGGTGGTGATGTCGCCATGGGTACCCAGATCTTCGATCAGAGCGGCGCGGACCAGGGGTTCCAGGATCAGGTCGGGCAGGGGCGGGATCATAGGAGCTCCGGTTGGGGGGCGGGACGCAGGGTCAGGGCCTCTGCCAAGGTCATGCGGCTGCGGTGGCCCAAGGGCAGCGTGTCCGGAAAGTCGGTGCGGCAATGCGCGCCGCGGCTTTCGCGCCGTGCAAGGGCTGCCCCGCAGATCAGCGTGGCGGTTGCCGTCATGTTGGCCAGCCGGGGGCAGTCGGGTTGGGCGGCCTCAATGGCGGCGATGGTGTGCAGGGTATTCGTCAGTCCCTCCGCATCGCGCAGCACGCCGGCGCCGGCCGTCATCGCCTGGCGCAAGCGTGCAACCAGCGCAGGGTCGGGCAGCGGGGCAGGGGGAGGAGAGGGTAGCACGACCTTGGCAGCAGATGGACCCTCGCGCCCGACCGAGAGCGCCGCGCGGCGGGCAAAGACCAGCGCCTCCAGCAGGCCGTTCGAGGCCAGCCGGTTCGCGCCGTGCAGTCCGGTCGAGGCCGCCTCGCCGCAGGCCCAGAGGCCGGGCAGGCTGCTGCGTCCCTCCATGTTCGTGGCGATGCCGCCCATGTGGTAATGCGCCGCCGGTGCCACCGGGATCGACTGGCTGGCGGGGTTGATCCCCGCCCGCGCGCAGGCTGCCGCCACGGCCGGAAACTCTGCGCCGATGCGGGCGCCCAGGGCACGGCAGTCGAGCGCAGGTTGGCGGCCGGCCCTGACTTCGGCATAAACGCCGCGCGCCACGATGTCGCGCGGGGCCAGTTCGGCATCGGGGTGCAGCGCCGTCATGAAGCGGGTGCCTTCGGCATTGACCAGATGCGCACCCTCACCCCGCAGCGCCTCGGTCGCAAGCGGCGCGGGATCGGCGCCGCAGGCAATGGCGGTGGGATGGAACTGCACGAATTCCGCATCCGCGATCACCGCGCCCGCGCGGGCGGCCATGCCGACAACCTCGCCCCGGATGCGCGGCGGGTTGGTCGTCACCGCGTAAAGCCCGCCTGATCCCCCGCCCGCGATCAGCACCGCCGGCGCCGCGATTGCCACCGCAGCCGATCCCGAGGCAAGCGCCAGATCGACTCCGGTCACACGCCCCTCGTCCAACCTGAGCCCGGTCGCCACCCACCCCTCGGCCACCTGCACCGAGAGGGTGGCGCGGACGGCAGCGACCAGGGCGCGCATGATCTCGGCTCCGGCCTGGTCGCCCTTGACGCGCACCACGCGGGCCAGGCTGTGCGCCGCCTCGCGCGACAGGACATAACCGCCCGCCTCGTCGCGGTCGAAGGGCGTCCCCAGCGTGGTGAGATGCAGGATATGGTCGCGTGCCTCGGCCGTGACCCGCCGGGCCACGTCGGGATCGACAAGGCCCGCGCCGGCCCGCAGCGTGTCGGCAGCGTGCAGTGCGGGGTTGTCGGCCAGGTCCATGGCAGCCGCTACCCCGCCTTGCGCCCAGGCGGAACTTGCGCCTTGTCCCAAGGGGTCGGGAGAGATCAGCAGCACCGGGCGGGGCGCCAGCACAAGCGCCGCATAAAGCGCGGCCAGACCCGCGCCGACGACCACCACGCGATCGGTCCGGATCATCGGATCAGGCGGCCAGTTGCCGCGACAGGTCGATCATCCGCTGGACCGCCCGGCGCGCGGGAACTGCGACTGCGGCGTCCACCTCGACCTGGCCGGTCATGGAATGCAGCGACCACAGCACCTTTTCCAGCGTGATCTTCTTCATGTGCGGGCACATGTTGCACGGCCCCAGGAACTCGACCTCGGGATGGGCGTCCGAGATGTTCGAGGCCATCGAGCATTCCGTGACCAGCATCGCCTGGCTTGGGCGTTCCTTGCCCACCCAGTCGATGATATGGGCAGTGGATCCGGCGAAATCGGCCTCGGCCACGACATCCGGGGGACATTCGGGATGGGCGATGATCTTCAGCCCCAGATACCAGCCGCGGAAATCGCGCAGATCCTGGGGCGTGAAGCGTTCGTGGACGATGCAGGCCCCGTCCCACCAGACGATGCGCTTCTGCGGCACCTGTTTCGCCACGTTCTGCGCCAGCCACTTGTCGGGCGTCATGATCACCGTGTCGCCGGGCATCGCTGCGACGATCTGGGCGGCGTTCGAGGACGTGCAGCAGATGTCGGACGCCGCCTTCACCGCGGCCGTGGTGTTGACGTAGCTGACCACCGGAGCGCCGGGATACTGGGCGCGCATCCGGGCGATCCCTTCGGCGGTGATGCTTTCCGCGAGCGAGCAGCCGGCCTCCATGTCGGGCATCAGCACGGTCTTGGCGGGGTTCAGGATCTTCGAGGTTTCGGCCATGAAATGCACGCCGCACTGGATAATGATGTCGGCATCGACCCGCGTCGCCTCGATCGCCAGCTGGAGGCTGTCGCCCACCACATCGGCAATGCCATGGTAGATGTCAGGCGTCATGTAGTTGTGCGCCAGCACCACCGCCCCCCGTTCCGCCTTGAGCCGGTTGATCGCAGCCACATAGGGCGCGGCGATCGCCCAGTCGGGAAAGGGCATCACCCGGTCCATGCGCGCATGGATGTCAGCCATGTCGCGGGCCAGCTCGATCGAGGGCGTCAGGTCGTAATGCGCCGCCAATTCGGCGCGGATGGTCGTCACGTCCAGCAAGCTCGGCTCCTCCGCACGCCGCATGGCGCGCCCTCGCATGATGATGGCTGGTGCGGTCCTAGCGCGTCCTTGACGCTACGGCAACGTCCTTGTTCATCATCAGTGCTCCGACTGCGCCTGATTGCCGGAACTTGCATCGCGCACTTGCGCTTAAACAGACCACCTACGGCACGTTACGAGCCTGTCGGGAACTCTGTTTCACTGTGGGCCTTCGGCGCGTTGGAATACGCCCTCGCTAAACGCCGCCCATCAGGACATCCACAGCTCGGGTAATGTCGTCACCTTGATCTGCAATATGTCCCTTGCGGCGTACATGTGACCGGCGCACCGCAGCAATCAGCCGCGTTGCCAGGACCACGTCTTGATCCTCATATCGGATGATGGGGTTCAAGTATCGGACGGCAGGATAGTCGAGAAGAAGCGGAATGACGACAATTGACGGATCGGGAGGCAGAAGGTCGCTTTCGACGACAACCATCAGGACATCACGATACTCGGCGACATCGAAGCGGCTCAGCCTTTCCATGATGTGCGTCCTGGGGATGTCATGATGTCGGCCAGGGGATGGCCATTTCGATCATGCCAATCGGCTTGTGCAGTAAAGGCGCTTGCATTCTCCGTGAGCCACTGGCGCCGACGGGCATCTGCGACAGCGCGCCGAAGGGCTGTGTCGGCCACGGCCGAGACATTGATTCCCAGATCCCGTGCTGCCTCGAGTGTGGCTGCATCAAGTGACAGCGAGGTTTTACGCCTGGAAGCCGATGGCATGCGCTTGCTCCTTGCTACCGCAAGAGGATACCGTATCAGTACCCGCGTCGAAAGAGCTAAACGTGGCTCACGAGGCGGATTCGTCACGTTGTGTCGTGGGCAATGAAGATGGTGTTATCATAATTTAGCAAGTCACTAATACAAAACGATTATTGTTCCATAAATCCGATTATCAGCCCCGGAGGCTACCTGCGGGGCATGACCCGCTCCTTCCAGCAAGGCCAGCTCAACCTGATGGGCAGCTTGATCGGCAACGGCAGGATAAGGCGACACGTGTGCCGTCTCGAGCAAGTCCAATTGCTTGGTTGGTGATGATGCGATCCTTCTGGCTCCGGCTCTGGAACGCGGCCACCATCCGTCAGACGGTTTTCAGCATGCCTCCGTCGACATGAAGCGCGCTTCCGACGACATAGCTGGCGCGCTCGGAGCACAAGAAGACGCAGAAATCAGCTATCTCCTCGACGCTTGCGAAGCGTCGGATCGTCGCGTGCTCATCCGCAACCTCCTTGAGGGCACCTCGAAAAATTGCGCT
>NZ_NWMQ01000102.1:0-4219 GCF_002901215.1 Paracoccus sp. SY
TCATAGCCCAGGAAGGGACCGGCGGGCAGGGTCGCGGGATCGACGTAAAGCGTGCCGAGGCCGGGCAGGAAATCCGGCAGGGTGACCAGTTCGCTGACCTTCTGGAAGGGCGCGTCAGGGGGTGCGGTGTCAGGCACCGTCTGGGCAGCCGCCAGGAAGGGCAGGGCGCCAAGGAGGACAGATGCGGCGAGAACGGGAAGGGAGCTGTGCATGTGGGGACCTTTCGATGGCAGGCCGGATCCGCCCGGCCATGGTCATTGGATGCAAGCTGGGGAAAAAGGTTCGCGGGGAACAGAAGCCGCTCTGCAGGGCGGATAAGGCGTCTCGCCTTGATCGGCTTGGCAGTCTTGGCAAAGCTCGTTAAGAGACGCGCAATCGCATGGACCCGGTGCAAGCCCGGGTGGCTATTCCGGCCGCCGATCCGCCGGACAACGCATCCAAGACGCGTCTTCGCATTTATCATCATGAACATCACACGGCACTATCTGCGCCAGTGGCAGAATAATCCTGTCCGAGAAATCCTTGCCGGGGCAGTGGCGACCTTTGCCCTGATCCCCGAAGTCATCGCCTTTTCCTTTACCGCTGGCATTGATCCTGCGGTGGGGCTTTATGCCTCTTTTGTCATCAGCATCGTCATCGCCCTGTTCGGCGGGCGGCCGGCAATGATCTCGGCTGCGGCCGGGTCGGTCGCCCTGGTTGTGGCGCCTCTGGTGCGTGAGCATGGGGTCGAGTATCTTTTTGCTGCCGGATTGCTGGCGGGGCTGTTCCAGATCCTGTTCGGCTTTGCCCGGCTGGCCACGCTCATGCGCTATGTGTCGAACTCGGTCCGAACCGGCTTTGTCAATGCACTGGCCATCCTGATCTTCGCCGCGCAACTGCCGCATATCCTGAATGCCGGACCCAGTGGCTATGCCGTGATCGCAACCGGGCTTGCCGTAATCTATCTGGCACCGCGCCTGACAACCAAGATCCCGGCTCCGCTCATCTGCGTGGTCCTTCTGACGGCACTCTGTTCGGGTTTCGGGATCGACGTGCCGCGGGTTGCGGACCTTGGCGCGCTTCCTGACGGGCTGCCGGCCTTCCACATTCCCGATGTGCCTTGGGATCTTGATCTCCTCAGCATCATCTTCATCCCGGCGCTCGCCATCGCGACTGTCGGTCTTCTGGAGAGCCTGATGACGGCGGGGGTCGTCGATGACCAGACGGGCACGCCGTCGGACAAGAATGCCGAGGCCAGGGGCCTGGGCGCGGCCAATGTCGCGGCCAGCCTGTTCGGCGGCATCGCCGGTTGCGGAATGATCGGGCAGACCGTCTCGAACGTCAAATATGGCGGACGCGGAAGGCTCTCGACGCTGGCGGCTGGAGGGCTGCTGCTGGTGTTGATGGTTGCGGCGGGTGACCTGATCGGCCAGGTGCCGATGGCGGCGCTCGTGGCGATCATGATCATGGTCTCGATCGACACGCTGGACTGGGGATCGCTGAAGCGGCTGCGGGCCACGCCTCGCTTGTCCAATCTGGTGATGCTCGCGACAGTGGGGGTGACGATCCTCAGCCACAACCTCTCGCTGGGGGTACTGATCGGCGTGCTGATGAGCGGCCTGTTCTTTGCCGCCAAGGTGGCCGCCATGCAGCATGTCCGCCGCGAGGGCGACCATTACATCGTCGAGGGGCAGATCTTCTTTGCCTCGGCCGAAGCCTTTATCGAGGCCTTCGATCCGATCGACCACGATGGCCCGGTCACCATCGACCTGTCGCGCGCCAGGCTGTGGGACATCACGGCCCTGGCAGCAGTCGACAAGGTGCGCGACCGCTTCCTGCGCCACAACCTGCCCCTCACCGTAAAGGGGCTTGAAGGTTCAGCCTGAGTGGCTTTCCGTAAGGGCAAGGTCTGTTTGTCTGGTGGGCCAGGGAGAGAGCGTTCTCGGCTGCGAGGCCCGGCACGCTGAGGATTGGAAAGCGCCGCAGCTTCCCGGCGACTCCTTCTTGTATACAGCTTAGACCTTTACTCGCCAGAGAGAGCCCACGCCCATCTGACGATCCGTCACTCTTTGTGATCGGGATGGTCGTCTGGCCGTGTCAGGATAGGAGACCGTCTTGTCCATCAGGCTACTTGATGAAACCTCTCGTGTTGAACACCCGCACGGCAAATCGTGTGAGGACTGCTGCCTGGAGTCTTGCAGCGTTATTGGTTCTTTCGCCTTTGTTGGCGACCTCCGTCACCGACCAGGTCGCCTGGGGTGTCTTCGATTTCATCTTCGCCGCTCTGCTGCTCGGCGGCCTTGGAGTAGGCTGGGAAATAATCCTGAAAGCGACACGTCATCGCCTCTGGCGGGCGGTCCTTGCCCTGGCCCTCCTAGGGTCAGTTCTGTTGATCTGGGCCGAACTTGCAGTGAGCATCATCCACTAAGAGCCCTTTCCATGGTATTCTGATGATCCTCGGCGCGGACCATGGTCATTCCGCCAGCCGTGTCTTGGCGCTTCGTTGTCGTAGAAGACAACATGGGAATAAGCGCTCTTCAGCGCCGGGATGACCAGCATTGAAGAAGAATGTCAGCCGAGGTGACGCTGTTGTTGCCGACCGCCGGATCGATCAAGGCTCTGCTGCCCCGATGAAAGTACGGCCAGGATCGTCGCATGGTACGGGGCTTCAGCGTCTCTCCGTGTGCAAGCCCATACCCGTGTCGGGCAGCACTCTGCTGTCATTTGGCGTATGGGTGTCGTAGTGATAGCGAAAAGACCTAGGACAGATAATGCGAATTCATCTTGCTTCTCTTCTCGCGCTCATGGTCGCCGCCGGATGCGCGGTCGGTTCTGGTGCGGTGGTGAAGGGCGCGGGGCCCCACGACCTTCTGAAGCTGCGCGAAGGCCCTGGCCTGGAGCACAACATCATAATCGGCCTGCCCGACGGAACGCGCCTTACCCGCCAGAACTGCCTGACGAACAATGGCAAAGTCTGGTGCAAAGTCTTTCTCACGGAGAAGCCCGGTATCTCGGGCTACGTTTCCGCGGACTATCTGGCGCATCGTTGACCGCTACATCGGCCCATAGCTGCTGGCCGCTTTGGCATTGTGCTGCGCTGCGGCTTTTCTCAAACCAGCCCTTCATGTTTGCTTTGAAACGCAGGGCCGGGGAGTGCAGTCTCAAATCCGGTTGGAGATGGCTCCGGTCAAGTCCATGAGGACTTTCAACTGATGAGGCGTGGGTTCTGCAGTCAGATGCTGGACCGAGCCAATCAGGCCTATGCTTCCGACCATCGTCCCGGTCGCATTGAAGATCGGCGCGGCCAGTGCATTGATCCCCAGCAATGATTCTTCAGGTGCGACCGCATAGCCTGCCAGTCGTATCACCTCAATCTCTCGCCTGAGCGTTTCGATATCGATTGTCGTCTTGGGTGTGACGGCCTCCAGCGGTATCTGCAACTGGTCCCACAAGTCGGCCGGGCCGAAGGCAAGAAACACCTTTCCCTGCGCCGACGAGTGCAGCTGCAACTCGCTGCCGGGGCGAACGCCGATATCAATGGGCTGGTTGCTGCGCAAGGTGGCCAAAACGAAAGCCGACTTCGGGGTCGGTACGCTCAGAACCACCGCAAGGCCCAGATCATTTCGAACCGTCTGCATCAGCGGCAGGGCAATCTCGGACAGCATCTGCCCATCAGGAGCCTTCTGACCCATCAGCCAAATCTTTGGTCCCAGACGATACAGCGAGGTGCTCGGATCCTGCACTATCATTCCGTGATCGATGAGCGTGCGCAGGTGCTTGTGAACTGCGCCCTTAGCAATCCCGACCTTGCCGGCAATCTGTGTCACGCCCTGTGGCTGCTCGGCAAATGCGATCTGCTGAAGGATGCGCAAGCATGTGTCTGCTGCGCGCACATTGGAAATTGGGTCCACCCGAGACTGCTCCTGTTGACTTCAATCCTTCTTGACTCAGAGTAAGCGATTCGTCAATATTGAGAACGACGTTCTCTAAGGGAGAACAATTGGGAGGGAAGTATGAGGAAGTTTGCTGTCTGTGCTACCTTTGGCGCATTGCTGTCTGCCACCACCGCCATGGCGGATCCGGTGACGCTCCGCCTCGGTCACCCGGTCTTCGAGGCACATCCGATCCACGACACCGCTGTACGCTTCAAGGAGGCGGTGGAGCGTATCTCGAATGGTGACGTGACGGTCGAGATTTATCCGGCCCGTCAGCTTGGCGATGTGAAGGAACTGGCCGAAGG
>NZ_NWMQ01000103.1:0-4188 GCF_002901215.1 Paracoccus sp. SY
GCCAGCGGATCATGATCGCCATGGCCCTGGTGCTTGAACCCGTGCTGCTGATCGCGGACGAGCCGACCACGGCCCTGGACGTGACCACGCAGAAGCAGATCCTGTCGCTGATCGACGAATTGCAACAGAAACACGGCACTGCGGTGCTGTTCATCACCCATGACATGGGCGTCGTGGCCGAGATCGCGGACACGGTCTATGTGATGAAGCACGGCGAAATCGTCGAGCATGGCCCCATCGAGACGCTGCTGCGCCAGCCGCGCGCCGACTATACCCGCAAGCTGCTGTCGGCGGTCCCCAGCCTGTCGCCCCGCGCGGCGCGTGCGGTGGCAGACAATACGGTCCTGCGGGTGGAATCGCTGAACAAGATCTATGGTGGCGGCGGCATCCTGAGGACCCTGCCCCAGGCCCATGCCGCAAAGGACGTCACCTTCACCCTGCCGCGCGGGCGCACCCTGGGGATCGTGGGCGAATCCGGGTCCGGCAAGTCCACGGTCGCGCGCTGCATCATGCGGCTGATCGACCCGACATCGGGGCGGATCATGCTGGACGGCACCGACATCGCGGATCTTTCGCGCCGTGCCCTGCGCCCGCACCGGCAGAAGCTGCAGGTGGTGTTCCAGGATCCGATGCGGTCGCTGAACCCCCGCTGGACCATCGCCGAAAGCCTGATCGAAGGGCCGCTGAACTATGGCACCCCGCGCCGAGAGGCCCTGGCCGAGGCCGCGCGTCTGATGGGCGTCGTGGGCCTGCCCGAGGATGCCTTGGCGCGCTATCCCCACCAGTTTTCCGGGGGGCAGCGCCAGCGGATCGCCATCGCGCGGGCCGTGATGATGCGCCCCGACGTGCTGGTGGCGGACGAGGCTGTGTCGGCGCTCGACGTGTCGGTGCAGGCGCAGGTGCTGGATCTGCTGGATCAGTTGCAGCGCGACCTGGGGATCGCCATCGTCTTCATCACCCACGACCTGCGCGTGGCGGCCCAGATCTGCGACGAGGTGATCGTGATGCAACGCGGCGCCGTCGTCGAACACGGTCCCGCAGACCGGGTGCTGTCCACGCCCGCCCATTCCTATACCCGCGCCCTGATCGACGCCGCGCCCGGACGTTTCTGGGATTTCCACAATTTCCGCGAATTGCCGAAGGTGAACCATGCCGAACCTGCCTGAGATCGACGCCGCCGCCCCGGATCTGGAAGCCGTCTTCCGCGACCTGCACGCCAACCCCGAACTCGGCTTCGAGGAGGTGCGGACTGCGGGCATCGTTGCGGCCAAGCTGCGCGAATACGGTCTGGACGAGGTGCATGAGGGCATCGGCAAGACCGGTGTGGTCGGGCTGCTGCATGGACGCGGTCAGGGCAATCGCCGGGTGGGCCTTCGCGCCGACATGGACGCCCTGCCGATCCAGGAAGCCAGCGGGGTGGACTATGCCTCGGGGAACCCGGGCAGGATGCACGCCTGCGGCCATGACGGCCATACGACGATGCTGCTGGGGGCCGCGAAATACCTGGCCCAGACGCGCAATTTCGACGGCACCGCCGTGTTCATCTTCCAGCCGGCCGAGGAAGGCCTGGGCGGCGCGCGCGGCATGATCGCCGACGGGTTGTTCCAGCGCTTTCCGGTGGACGAGGTTTACGGGATGCACAACCAGCCCAACGGCAAGCCGGGCCAGGCCACGATCTGCCGGGGGGCGGCCATGGCAGGCGCATCCTTCTTTGACATCACCGTCAGCGGCAAGGGCAGCCACGCCGCCATGCCGCATCAGTCGCACGACGCCCTGGTGGTGGCATCAGGCCTGGTCGGACAGTTCCAGACGATCCTCGGCCGCAACGTCGATCCGCTGGACAAGGCAGTCCTGTCCGTGACCCAGATCCACGCGGGCAGCGCCTATAACGTCGTGCCGGAAACGGCCACGCTGGCGGGAACCATCCGCTTCTTCCGGCCCGAGGTACGCGACCTGATGCAGGCCCGGATGCGCGACATCTGCGAGGGCATGGGCAAGGCCCATGGTGTCGCCGTCACCGTGGACTTCCGCGAGATCTTCGATGTGCTGCTCAACGATCAGGATCTGACCGACGCCTGGGCGCATGCCGCGGCCGATGTGGTGGGCGAGGCGCAGGTCGATGCGGACAGCGCGCCCTTTACCGGGTCCGAGGATTTCGCCGACATGCTGCAACAGGTGCCTGGCGCCTATGGCAATCTGGGCCATGCGGGAACCGTGCCGCTGCACAATCCCGGCTTCGTGCTGGATCCGGCCATCCTGCCGGTCGGTGCCTCGATCTATGCGCGGTTGATCGAACGCCGCCTGCCGCTGGAGAGTGCTGCATGACCGCGCTGAACCTGCCCTTCGACGCAGACGAGATGCTGAAGGGGTTGCGCCCCTGGGTCGAATGCGAAAGCCCCACCTGGGACGCCGCCGCCGTCAGCCGGATGATGGATCTGGCCGCGCGCGATCTTGCGGCCATCGGCGCCACGGTCGAGACGATCCCCGGCACCCAGGGTTTCGGCACCTCGATCCGCGCGAGCTTTCCGCACCCGGATCAAGGCAAGCCCGGGATCCTGGTGTCCGGCCACATGGACACGGTCCATCCCGTCGGCACGCTGAACGCCCTGCCCTTCCGCTGCGAAGACGGCCTGGCCTATGGTCCCGGCATCATGGACATGAAGGGCGGCAACTATGTCTTCCTGGAAGCCATGCGCCAGATCCGCAAGGCGGGCCTGACCACGCCCCTACCCGTCACCTTCCTGTTCACCCCGGACGAGGAGGTCGGCACCCCTGCCACGCGCGGCTTGATCGAAGACGCCGCCCGTGGTCAGCGCGCGGTGCTGATCCCCGAACCCGCGTCCCCCGACGGCGGCGCGGTCATCGGCCGCTATGCCATCGCCCGCTTCGACCTGCTGACGCAGGGCCGTCCCAGCCATGCCGGCTGGGCGTTGAAGGACGGCCGTTCCGCCATCGCGGCAATGGCAAGACGCATCCTGCAGATCGAGGCCATGACGACCGACGACTGCACCTTCTCGGTCGGCGTCATTCACGCCGGACAATGGGTCAATTGCGTTTCCTCGTCCTGCAGGGCCGAGGTTCTGAGCATGGCCAAGACGCAGGAAGACCTGGACAAAGGCGTAGCAGCGATGCTGGCGCTTCAAGGGGAAGAAGACGGGGTGGAATTCATCGTGACCCGCGGCGTCACCCGGCCCGTGTGGGAACCGCGGCCGGGCACGATGGCGCTTTACGATCTGGCACGGCAGTTGTCGTCCCAGATCGGCTTCGATCTTGCCGCAGGCAGCGCAGGCGGCGGCTCGGACGGGAACTTCACGGGCGCCATGGGCGTGCCCACGCTGGACTCGATCGGGGTGCGAGGAAAGGGCCTTCACACTCTCAACGAGCATATCGAGATCGCAAGCTTGCCGGAACGTGCCAGACTGGCGGCAGGTCTGCTGACTCAGATTTCTTAAGGTTCCGACTTACCTTGCGAGGGGTGGTTCTGGAATTCCGAACTGCAGGGTGCAGAAGGTTATGAACTGCCTGTCATGCGGCCTGCTCGCTTCCTTGTTGGGCTGATAGTCCGCGTCTGGCGGAAACATGGCGGCCATGGCCTGCGACATGTCCGAGCACCGCGCCGCGGCATTGGCCCCGGGAATGACTGAGCCCAGCAAAACCGGCTCAGCCGCAGCCCCGGCGCGCGAGACCTGCCCTGCAGTTCGGTTCGGCCTCAGTCCCCGTCTCCGGCAGGCCCGAACTCCTCTTCGATGGCTTGCAGCCGATCGGCGATGGCGGGGCGTTCCTCGACTGAAAGCTTCGAAAGCCTCCGCCATTTGGGACCTCGCCTGAGCAGGTTGTCGAGAGCCGCCCAGAGCTCATAAGGGCGCCGTTCGGCAAGGACACCGATGAGCCATTCCGCCTGACCAAGATCCTTGGCACGTTTTTCACGATAGGGACCATCCCGGAGTTGGGCCACGATGAGCTTGTGCAGGGCATAGCGTTCCGGCGCAGGAACCCGAACCTTGACGCCGGAGCGGTAAAGCGAAACTGCGGTCGCTGGGTCGTCAAGGGAATATTCCAGAAACCTGATGGCCTGGACGCGCTCTCCAATCCCCGGATGATGATGCGAGCTGCCGCCCCCACTTCCTACGGGGGACAGGAACTCCAATTCCAGCGTGCCGCCAATTGAGAACGGCAGTGAGAAATTAG
>NZ_NWMQ01000104.1:0-3973 GCF_002901215.1 Paracoccus sp. SY
CCAGCATGGAGCGTGGTGCCGCACAGGAGCCAAACGGCTGTGCCGATGCATGCGGTCTTCATGAAGGCCTCGCTTCAAGGCTCAGGTATCATCGCGGCAGCGGTGGAAGGCGCCGCTAGGAAAACGTTAGCACAGGAAGAGCCGTCCTGGGATGTGAAACGTCCCGTTGATGATCCCCTGATTACGTAAAGGTGGCGCCCCTTTCGACCTGGCGCAGCACTGCCTTCACCTGAACTTCGAGTTCTTGTTCCACATTCGACATGGAGATCACGGCTGACTGCTTCCAGCGACGGATCTGCAGAGGGCACCTCCGCCGTCCGGTGCAGTAAAAAGGGCAGGGTGGAAATCATCGGGGTGGGAGATCACTGCCCACAAACCAGCTGCCTTTGCAGATCCTCCGATGTGATGGATGGCAGGCTAGTCAGCACCCGAACGGCTTGGCCAGCTTGGCGGAGCACCTCTGAGCGATTATCCCACGGTGGGGGAGACGGCTCTCAGAGCCGCCACCCCCTGTTTTTGTTCCTAGAGAGAGTAGTGTTGCGATCCGACCGTCTTGGGCGTGCTTTCACAGACCGTAAGTATATGTCGGATCGACATCGTTCCCCTGCTTTTTTGCGTGGCAAAGTGCTCAACCAGCTCTTTTGCTAGGCGCGCAGCCTTGGAGAAAGGGCGATGTGCGCCGGGTTAACAGGTGAACGAAGTGGGTGGTGGGACATATCTATCTTTGATAGTGGTACCTCCCTTGCATGCGAGAGCAATTAACCAACCCACCGGGTCTGCACATGTTCCCGGAAATTACGTGATTTTGGTCGGGGTCGGCTCAACCATCCGAAAGACGCAGTCCCTGAGGCGTGACCTGCACTGGGCCAAGGAAATGGGTCGCGTATATCCGTGATCTTCATCTGGATGCCAGGAAAGCAAAGGAGTGGGATTTCCGGTGATGAAGGTAGCCGTATCTTGCGGCTCCTGGTCATTCAGCTCAGGTTGAATTGTGACCCGCCAACGGATCTGGTCCCGCCAAAAGAGTTCATCCCAACGAGTGCAGGTCACCGTCTGGTTGGGCATCATGATTCTGCATGGACGGATTTATACCGACTATACCTTTGATCCCGCCGTGCGGGCGTCTGCAAACTGACCAAAACGCAGGCACTGTTTCCACAAACTGGTCCTATTTGCGTTCCGGGAAGGCTCGTGTGCCGAGATCAACACCGAAAGGCTGGGCTTGGCCGCTTCCAACACGCTAAGGACTGATCCATGGCCCGGCGCAACGATGCGCCACCGGCCCGCTCGCAACGATGCGGCATTTCCTGAAGTGTAACGGTGTGGCCAGCCCCGCGGGGCATCGACGCCGCACGCTTTCCGGCAGCCCCTGATCTCGTCAGCCATCGGAGCATCCATGTCAGCCCCACTTCCCTCCTCCCTCGGCGATGCGCGTCGTGCGCTGAGCCTGTCCACCGCAGCCTTTACTGTCTGCTTTGCGGTCTGGACGATCTTTTCGATCATCGGCCTCCAGATCAAAGACCAGCTTGCCCTGTCCGACACCCAGTTCGGCCTGCTGGTCGGCATGCCGATCCTGACCGGATCGTCGGTCCGCATCGTGCTAGGCATCGCCACCGATCGCATCGGCGGGCGGGCCGTTTATACGCTCACCATGCTGGCCGCGGCCTTTGCAACTTTTCTTTTGTCCTGGGCCACCACCTATTCGCAGATGCTGTTGGCAGCCCTGGGCGTCGGCCTTGCTGGGGGGTCCTTCGCCGTGGGCGTGGCCTATGTATCCCGCTTCTTCGACGGGACGCGGCAGGGCACTGCGCTTGGGATCTTCGGCGTTGGTAATGTCGGCGCGGCGGTGACCAAGTTCGCGGCACCTTTTGTCATGATCGCCTTCGGCTGGCAGGCCACCGCGCAAATCTGGGCGGGGGTGCTGGCGCTGACCGCCCTGGCCTTCTGGATGCTGTCCAAGGAGGATCCCGTCACCGCCGCCCGGCGCGGCGCCCACGCGCCCTTGCGCAGCCTGCGGGCGGAATTCGCACCGCTGAGGAACCTGCGCGTGTGGCGTTTCTCGGCCTATTACGTCTTCAGCTTCGGGGCCTTCGTCGCCCTGGCACTTTGGCTGCCCCATTACCTGATCGGCGTTTACGGCTTTGACGTGAAGACCGCCGGCCTGATCGGCGCGGCATATTCGATCCCCGCCTCGATCTTCCGCGCTTATGGCGGGGTGCTGTCCGACCGGATCGGGGCGCGCAGCGTAATGTATGCGACGTTCCTGGTGTCACTGGCTGCGACAGGCATCCTCGCGCTGCTGCCGGGCTTGCCGGTGGGAGGGTTCCTGGCAGTGATCTTCGCATTGGGCTTCGCGATGAGCCTGGGCAAGGCCGCCGTCTACAAGCACATTCCGACCTATTATCCGCAGAACGTGGGCGCCGTGGGCGGCTTGGTCGGCATGATCGGCGGTCTTGGCGGGTTCGTACTGCCGCTGCTGTTTGGCTTGCTGAGGGACACGACCGGCAGCTGGGCCAGCTGCTTTGGGCTGCTGTTCCTGCTCGTCGCTGCCTGCACGCTGTGGATGCACCTGTCGATCCGCCGGACCCGCATGACCCCGCAAGCTGCCTGATAAGGAAGGAAGCCAGCCATGAAGAAGAAACTTGTCGTCATCGGGGCGGGCATGGCCTCGGGCCGGATGCTGGAACAACTGTTCGACGCCGCGCCCGATGCCTGGGACGTGACCCTGTTCAACGCCGAGCCGCGCGGCAACTATAACCGGCTGATGCTGTCGCCGGTGTTGTCGGGCGAAAAGACCTATGACCAGATCGTCACCCATGACGACACCTGGTATGCCACCCACTGCGTCGATTGCCGCTTCGGAGAGCCGGTGGTCCGCATCGACCGCAAGAACCGGGTGGTTTATTCGAACAGCGGCGGCGCGCCATATGACGCCCTGGTGATCGCCACGGGCTCGGCGCCCTTCATCATTCCGGTGCCGGGCAAGGATCTGCCCGGCGTCGTCACCTATCGCGACCTCGAGGACACGCAGGCGATGATCGACACGGCGGGCAAGGACGCCGTGGTGATCGGCGGCGGGCTGTTGGGACTTGAGGCCGCGGCAGGCATGGCCGCACGCGGCGCCCGCGTGACCGTGATCCATCTGATGGGGCACCTGATGGAACGCCAGCTTGATCCGGCGGCGGGATACCTGCTGCAGCGCGACCTGGAAAAGCGCGGCATCACCGTCCACTGCAAGGGCGCGACCAAGGCCATCCTGGGCACCGACCGGGCCGAGGCCGTGCTGCTGGAGGACGGCACCGTCTATCCCGCCGACCTGGTCTGCATGGCCGTGGGCATCCGCCCCGAGGTGCGGCTGGCCAATGACACGCATCTGGAGGTCGAGCGCGGCATTGTCGTGGACGACGCCCTGCGCACCAGCGACCCGCACGTCTTCGCGCTTGGCGAATGCGTGGAACATCGAGGCCAGGTCTTTGGCCTTGTCGCCCCCCTGTACGACCAGGCCAAGGTTCTGGCGAAGACGCTGCTGGGAGAGGCAGCGATTTTTGCCCCTGTCCAGACCGCGACCAAGCTGAAGGTGACGGGCTGCGACCTGTTCAGCGCGGGCGATTTCGCCGACGCACCGGGGCGCGAGGATATCGTGTTCCGCGACCCCGGACGCGGCATCTACAAGCGACTGGTGCTGGAAGGCGACCGCATCGTCGGCGTGGTCATGTATGGCGATACCGCGGATGGTGCCTGGTTCTATGGCCTGATGAAGGACGGCACCGACATCAGCGACATGCGCGACACGCTGATCTTCGGCCCGGCCTTCCAGGGGGGTGCCGCCCCGGACCCTATGGCGGCCGTTGCAGCCTTGCCGCCTGAAGCGGAGATTTGCGGCTGCAACGGCGTTTCCAAAGGCACTATCCTGGATTCGGTTGCAGGCGGCGCCTGCACACTGGACGCCGTGCGGGCCTGCACCAAGGCCAGC
>NZ_NWMQ01000105.1:0-3917 GCF_002901215.1 Paracoccus sp. SY
TGGACCCAAAAACCTGAATACGTTTATATCGTCATTCCGGACCGACCGAAGCCCGGTCGCCGCGGGTCGGCTTGGGGTCGGCGATCTGGTCGTGACCCGCGACGCGGGGCTTCAGCCGGTCCGCTGGGTGGGCAGGCGCCTTCTGGGCCGGGACGAGTTGGAAGCCGCGCCCCACCTGAGCCCCCTCCGCATTGCGGCGGGCGCCCTGGGCAAGGGCGTGCCCGAGGCGAACCTGATCGTCTCTCCCCAGCATCGGGTGCTGGTTCGTTCGCGGATCGCGCAGAAGATGTTTGGCACGGACGAGGTGCTGGTGGCGGCCAAGCAGCTTTTGCTGGTCGAGGGCATCGACATCGCCGATGACCTGGACGAGATCACCTATGTCCACGTCCTGTTCGACGACCATCAGGTGGTCTGGTCCAACGGCGCGGAAACCGAGTCGCTGCACCCGGGCCGGCAGGCCCTGGACATGATCGGCCAAGCCGCGCGCGAGGAGATCCTCGCCTTGTTCCCCGAACTGCGCGAGGCAGGCTTTGTACGGCCCGCTGCCCGGCCCATGGTGTCGGGCCGCATGGGCCGGAAGCTGGCCATGCGCCACGCCCAAAACCACAAGCCCCTGGTGGCGTGAGCGCAGGCGACGAAAAAGCAGGGACCCGCCCAAAGCCGGTCCTTCCAAGATCAATGGCCACCAAGGACATGCCGAACGCGGAACAACCGCTTCCGGTCTCCACGCTCTTCCCGAAAGCGCGGTCCCTGGAGGGAAGGATCTGGATCAGGACAGGCTAAGACTTTCCCGCTATAATCCGGCTGTCTGAAATCTTGAAGATGGGCTGAACCCTGTGGTGCCGCAGAACCGGTTGTCCGTGAAGATCGGGCAATGTCCCTAGCGCCCGCGTTAGCCAAGCGGGTTGATCCGCCCGGGCACGGCCCCATGGCGCTGCCCGGCGTGAATGACGGCACGGTCGGCAAGGACGCGATCACCATTCCTTGCGAACATGTCTTGCTGGCGCGGGTGAAGCTGCCGTCCGTTCCACGTCGCGATCGGCAGGCAGCCCTGCGTTCGGCCGTCGAGGATCTTCTTGCAGAGCCGCTGGACCAGGTCCATATCGCTGCGGGACCGGAACTTGGGCAGGATGAGCGTCTTGTCGCGGTTCTTCGGCACAGCGTCATGGCGGAATGGGCACTCCTTGCCGATGCAGGACATGCGCGTCTTGTCCCCGATGTTCTGGCCCTGCCCGTCCCGCCCATGGGCAGCCTGCACGCGAGCGAGGCAGGCGGGCGGGTTCTGGTGCGGCTGCCCGATGGAACCGGCCTTGCGACGCGGACCGAGGTCTTTCCGACCTTCTGGCGTGCCGCGGGGATGCCGGGGATCGTGCTGTTCGGCGGCCAGTTGCCGCCAGAGCTTCAGATCGTCGCAGTGCAGGCAATGCCCGAGGACCCTCCCCCAGAGGCATTGACATTCGACCTGATGACAGACCGCTATGCCCGGAAGGGCCGGCGAAGGGTCAAGGGAATAGCCGCCGTCGCCCTGCTGGCGCTGATCGGGCATCTTGCAATCCTCGGCGCGGAAACGATCGCGCTTGAAAGGATTGCCCAGCGGCAGGCGGCCTTGGGGCGGGGCGAAGCTGCCGATTCCCCGACAGACCCGCAGACGATCCGTCCAGAGGCAGGACAGCAGCGGCAGGCAAACACGGCCCGCGAAGGACTGGCAACAGGCGGCGTTCTTCCGCTTCTGACCCAGGTCAGCGAAGCTCTGCCTGCCTTCGACGACGGAATGGTCGTCCGCACCCTGACGTTCGACGCCAGGACGGGCGAACTTGGAATGCTGGTCGAAGGACAGGATCTTGCCGCCTTGCACGATCTGGAAAGCCGACTTGGTGCCGCAGGGCTGAACATCTCCTCGGGGGCGGCAACAAGCAGCAATGGCACAGCCGAGATGCGGCTGGTCATCAGGGGGCCAATCCATGGACAATAGGCCGACATCGTTGCGGCTGCCTTTACGGGAATGGCTGAAGCTGAGCGGACGCGGGCGGATGGCAGCATGGGGCATGATCCTGGCTGTCACCGCCTTTCTGGTTCTGGACATCGCGTTGCGGCCCTTGCTTGCCGCCCGGTCCGAGGCCCTGGCCTCGATCGGAAAGCAGTCGAGATCGGCTGAACCGGCGCGTGCCTGGCACGATGACGGATCCGGGGATGTGCCGATTTCCGCCGTGGTCACCAGAACGGCCGCCGCCCGCGATCTGACGATCCGACGCATCGAAGCGGCAGATGAGGAAGTCGCACTGGCGATCGAAAAGGCGGACTTCAACGACATCGTCCGATGGATCGCCGAGCTTGAGATCGAACAAGGTCTGCGTGTCGTTGCCATGGATATGGATCGAACCACGGATCCAGGGATCGTGAATGCCACCATGACGGTGCGCCGGTGATGCCGGGAGTCCAGCCGGACAAGGTCCCCCTGCTGCCCTATGTCTTCGCACGGCGTCATGGTGTCCTGTTGCAAAACATCGAGGGTCGGACGACATGTCTGCACCGCTTCGATACGCCCCTCTTGGCCTTGGCCGAGGTGCAACGCGTCGCGGGATCCGCCATCGAGTATGAGGGTTTGCCCAACGCCCTTTTCTCCGAACGCCTTTCGCATCTTTACCGTGACGATGCGGTTTTGGCGTCTGCTGCGGCGGGGGATGCGGCGGGGGAGGGGGGCGGGCTTGGCTCTCTTGCGGACACGGCGGCGGTGGTGGACGATCTTCTGGACCGCTCGGGCGATGCGCCGGTGGTGCGGCTGATCAACGCGCTGCTGCTCGAGGCGATCCGCGAGCGCGCCTCCGACATCCATATCGAGACCGAGGAAAAGCGCCTGGTGGTGCGGCTGCGCGTGGACGGCATCCTGCGCCCGGTGCTGGAGCCCAAGCGCGCGCTGGCCCCCCTGCTGGTCAGCCGCATCAAGGTGATGGCGCGGCTCGACATCGCCGAAAAGCGCCAGCCCCAGGACGGCCGGGTGTCGCTGCGCGTGGGCCCCCACGAGATCGACGTGCGGGTGTCCACCATCCCCTCGCAGTTCGGCGAGCGCGTGGTCTTGCGGCTGCTGGACCGCGACCAGGCCCGGCTGGGGCTGGACCGGCTGGGCATGAGCGCGCGCGACGCCGAGGTCTTCGCCCGCCTGCTGGCGCGCCCCAGCGGCATGGTGCTGGTGACGGGGCCGACCGGGTCGGGCAAGACCACCACGCTTTACGCAGCCCTTGATCGGCTCAACGACCGGACGCGCAACATCATGACGGTCGAGGACCCGATCGAGTATTCGCTGGACGGCATCGGCCAGGTGCAGGTCAACCCGCAGGCCGAGCTGGGCTTTGCGCGCGGGCTGCGCGCCATCCTGCGCCAGGATCCCGACGTGATCATGGTGGGCGAGATCCGCGACCGCGACACCGCCCAGATCGCGGCCGAGGCGGCGATGACGGGCCATCTGGTGCTGTCAACGCTGCACACCACCACCGCCATCGGCGCGGTGTCGCGGCTGATCGACCTGGGGGTGGAACGGTTCCTGCTGGCGCCCATGCTGGTGGGGCTGGTGGCCCAGCGGCTGGTGCGCAGGCTGTGCCCGCATTGCCGCCGCCCCGACGCGGCCGGCCCGGCCGAGGCCGCCCTGCTCGAGGGCCTGGCCGTGGGCGAGCGGGTGTTTCGCGCCACGGGCTGCCCGGCCTGCCAGGGCCAGGGCTATGCGGGCCGCTTAGGCCTTTACGAGGTGATCGCCGTCAGCCGCGATCTCGAGGCGCTGATCCACGGCGGCGCCGCCGAGGCCGAGTTGACCCGCGCCGCCCGCCGCCACAGCCCCGGCCTTCTGGCCGACGGCCTGCGCAACATCCGAGACGCAAACACAACCGTCCAAGACGTCGCTCGCGTCTTCCAGGAGGAATGAGGCG
>NZ_NWMQ01000106.1:0-3809 GCF_002901215.1 Paracoccus sp. SY
GTGGCCGTGACGCAGCGGGAAGACCAGAAGAACAGAACACGAGCAGCCTTGCTTAACGCGGCACGCACCCTGCTGATGCGCGGCGAAGCACTGACGGTCACCGCAGCGGCCCGCGAGGCGGGCATCTCGAAGGCCTCCGCCTACCGCTACTTCTCGGACCCCGCGCTGCTGGCGGCCGAGGCAGGCCTGCATCTGAAGGCGGCACCTTACGAGGAGATCATCGGAGATGCTGCCACCCTGCGCGACCGGCTTGTTGCCATCAGCCTTTACTTCTTCGACCTGGCCCTGGCGAACGAGACGGCCTTCCGCACCTATCTCGGCCTGAACCTGCAGGCGGCTGCGCAATCGCAGGATGGCAGAACCCCGCGCCGCGGCGCCCGCCGCATCCAGGCCTTCATGCGTGCCTTGGAATGTGAGATGGACATCCGCCCCGAACAGGCCCGCTCCATTGCTGCCGCGCTTGGCATGGCCACCGGGGCCGAGGCCATGATCGCGCTCTTTGACATCGCAGACCTGTCAGCAGAGGAGGCACGCTTGCTTGTGGCAGAAACCGCTGAGGCGATCTGCGACCGGATGCTGCCTTAGACGGCTCCTTGGCCAGAACCGGAAGACGGAGTACGGGTGTTATGGAGCGGGGAAGCGGTGCTTCGTTTATGGAGACGACCCTTGAAGGTGTGATAGCACCAGAACGATGGCGCGCCGCAGCGTAGCAGGCGTATTCAGCGGCCGCAGCCTCTTACTCGGAAACCTTTTTCACGAACTGTGACTTGAGCCCCATCTGGCCAATGCCCGGGATCTTGCAGTCAATGTCGTGGTCTCCCTCTACCAGTCGGATGCCGCGCACCTTCGTGCCCACCTTCACCGTAGAGGAAGAGCCTTTCACCTTCAGATCCTTGATCACAGTGACCGTATCGCCATCGCGCAGGATGTTCCCGACGCTGTCACGGATCTCCGGCTCACTGTCCTCTGTCGTGCCCGCTTGCCATTCATGGCCGCATTCCGGGCAGACCAGAAGGGCATCCATCTGGTAGGTATAGGTGGAGGAGCATGCGGGGCACGGAGGCAGCGTTTCGGTCATTCCAAAGCTATAGAACCAGTCTGCACAGGAAGCCAGAGATGGCCAGGTCGTGGCAGTGTCGCGGTCTGAGAACTGGATAATGTCCATCACGTTCGAACCTAAATCAAAAAAGGCTGCGGGCGGTTCATATGCTGTCCCCCCGGTGCGACCGAGCCCTATCACTATGACAGGGAAAGGCTTCGACCACCCCAAAGTATCCAGAATGACAGGAGTGGTGCCTCAGTTGACTTCATCGAGTGAATGCTTCCCGAGGGATTGTAGACGATACCTCCCATGCCTGGGGTGAACCAGTTGGCGTCCTCGCGAAACCATTCGCCCTCTGACAGGACGACATACATCTCCTCAGGGGGGTGACGGTGAACCGGATACTGGACGTTTGGGGCCATCAAGCTGACCCCCAGCCAGCAATCCTCCCGCGCCTCAATTCCTTTTGGTCCGATAATGATGGCATTGGCATGACCATCGTGAAAGGTAACGTGTTCCCTTTCGCTTCCGGCACGACGCGCCCAGGTAAGCTGTGGCGCAAGTTCTCCGAATGCTTCTGCAATAGAGCGAATCTTACTGTTTCCCTCCTCCCTTGCGTGCGCAAGTGCAGGTTCGAGGTGGCGGCAGGCGTCAATGGTGGCGGGAGCCACTCCGCTCGGAGAATGCGGCATATTCAAGGACCGAAACGCCTCAAGCGCCTCGTCCTTCCATGGTCCCGTGGGCTTCTGTTCGAGGAACGCGGATTCGAGCGAGCGCACCAACTTGCCGAGTGCAGGGTGTCTGTTCGTCATGAGAAAGATCCTTCAAGAAAGAGGCTTAAAGCGCGCTTGGCAGCCAGAGCGAGAGTGCGGGAAAGGCGATCAACGCTGCGAGAACTACCAGTTCGATGCCGATGAACGGGATCACGCCGCGAACGATTGTACCGAAGCTGGCTTGCGGGCTGGCTGCGCTTTGCACCGCGAAAAGGTTAAGGCCGATTGGGGGCGTAATGACCGAAATTTCGATCAGCTTTACGACGATGATGCCGAACCAGACAGGATTGACCCCCACCTCTTGTGAGATCGGGAAGAGGAACGGCAGGGTCACGACCAGCATCGAGGTTGTGTCGAGGAGAGCTCCCAGGATAAGCAGGAGGATCGACACACCGATGAGAAACCCGACCGGACCGAGGTCAAAGGCGCAAAAATAGGAAACGATCTCTGGGATGATCCCTGCGGCAACCAGCATCCGCGAGAAAAGCAGGCCCCCGATCAGGATCACGAAAATCGTGCAGCTGATATAAGCTGCCTCTCGCAGCGACACCGGCAGCCAGCTGAAAAGATCGCCACGCTTGTAGAGGATACCGATCAGGATGGCGCCTGTTGCTCCCACGGCGCCAGCAGCACTTGGAGGAAAGAACCCACCATAGATCCCGCCCATGACCAGGAGGAACAAGAGCGCGATCGGCCAGACCTGAGGTGCTGCGGCGGTAGCCAGCCAGAAGGAATTTCCTGGTTAATCTGCGCGCGGCCGCGACAACTTTGTGCCGGGCGCTGAAAGCTGTCTAGCTTTGATCTCTGTAGGACGCTCATGCCCCCGCACGGCTCAGTCCGCCCCCGGCCCCTGCAGGCCTGGCGGGGGCAGGCCTTCGGCATCGGGGTTGCGGCCCTGCTTGCGGTCCAGAAGGCGCATGACCGGCATCACCGTCAGCCCGTGCTCCTAGCTCGGCAGTTCTCAATCCGTCTTCCGCCGCCCTGCGGCGACTAGCGCCGCCATGCCGGCCAGCATCAGCCAGACAGCCCCTGGCAGCGGGATTGGCGCCAAGAACCCGCGGATCTCGCCGCCTGGATATTCCGTCGAATGAAGGTTAAGATAGGCTCTGCCACTGGTAAGGGACGCGATCAGCGCATCGAAGCCCAATAGCGCCGAACCGCCCTGATCCACCAGGAAAGCTGGATTGTAGCTCGCGATCAGTCATGTCGAAGATGTTGCTGTAGCTGCCGCTCGTCACCCCCAACGGAGTGCCCGGAAAGGTCGGAACCTGCGTCATCACCCCCGTAGTCCCCGTTCGCGGCTCGACAGTTGGGCCGTGGATATGCGCGGCCACAAGCGTACCGATCAATCCGTCAAACTCGAAAGCAACCGCCATAGTCACGGCGACCGTGTCGATCGTTACCTTGCCTGAACCGGTTGCGGGCGACCCGTTCGGCGGTGCCTCGCTTGACCCGTTGAGGTTCGTTACGAAGGTCAGGGTTGCCGCGCCCCCCGGAACCGCGGTCAGGCCGCACAGCAGTGCGGCAAGCACCCATGTCTTGGCTTTCATCGTTCGCGTCCTCCCGGGTAACCGGGACGCCCCTTGCGCCGGGACCCAACTCAATACTAGCACACACAGGCTGTACGGTCACGGACGTTTGCACTGCGATGTTTGCGAACTGGACGCAAGCGAAGGGATTGGGTCTCCTCACATGACCGGCGCCCTGCATCTGACGCTGCTCGCGCCCGACATGATCGAGACGAACCTGAAAGGGAGTAGAGCTAGGCTGTGATATTGGGGCGGCGCTGGAGCCGTTTCGATGGAATGGGAAGCATTGTCAGGTCATGCATTCGGAACCTATTGCGGAGCTTGCAATTGAAGGTCTCCACTTCATCCGTTCATGAGGTGGGGACGCAGGGCCGATCAGTTCAGGATCAACGGCCCTGCCGTCTGAGCGGGCGCGGGTCGTGCAGCCGGATTCAACACCGCGAGTTCGGTCCTGTTGCGCACCTC
>NZ_NWMQ01000107.1:0-3648 GCF_002901215.1 Paracoccus sp. SY
GGCGCGGCCAAGGTCGATGCCCACCACGACCGGTACGACGAACCCTTGAACGTGCGGTGGCTCTGCCGCAGCCATCACGTCAAGCTGCATCATTACGGTGAAGATATGTTTCCCATCGGCCGANCAGCAGGCAGGGTCACAGGACTAACGCAGCCAGCGACCTGGGGCGATTGGGACGAAGCGGCCACTGGAGGTCGGCCCCGCGCGTGACGCTAAGAGCCCTAAGCCGTCATTCGGTCTGGTCTCGTGAACGCCACTCTTTGACAACGCCCTGCAGGCTGATCTCGATGCTTGGCTCGTCCACTACAACACAGAACGGCCATATCTCGGCTACCGCAACATGGGCCGAAGGCTCATCGACACTGCAATGTCATTCGGAAGCCACGACGGTTAAGAGGACATCTATATGTCTGCCCTCGTGGCGGTGCGCTTCAACCGCGATCTCAAAGTGAAGTACGATAATCTGGTCGGGGCTAGAAAGCCTGCAAAGGTTGCTCTCGTCGCCATCATGCGCAAGCTCATCATCTTGGCAAACGCACTACTGCGGAATGGACGAACCTGGACCGAAATGCGGCCTTGAGCATCACGGATACTCCGTCACGCAATCTTCCTAATCTGTCCCATGGGCGCTGACGTCAGACAAGGACTTGCCTGTATTAGGAACTGCGTTCTAACGTCAGACAGTATATGGACATGAGAGCCAATGTACAAACCACCGCTGGATCCCACATGCCTACAATCGCTTCATCTTCGGTTCCACCTCCCTCGTCATGGGAGGAGTTTGAAAATATATGCTTAGCAGCTACAAAAATTCGATGGCGAAGTCCGGATTTTTCAAAAAATGGTCGGCCCGGCCAACAGCAAGATGGGGTAGATATTTACGGTTACAGCCGCGATCATGATCTTCTTGCAATTCAATGCAAAAATACTACAAAAAAGGTGTATAAATCTATCATTGAAGAAGAAATTAGAAAGGCAGAAATTTTCGATATTAATTTGAGAACATTATATATTGCTACCACTGCAGGAAACGATGCCGTTTTGCAGCGAGAGGTGCGCGCAATGCATAAGGATCGTATAGATCAAAAGAAGTTTGGGGTCCATATTCTATTCTGGCACGACATTATTCAAGACTTGAGCTCGTGTGAAGAGACATTCTATGCGCACTTTCCGCAATTCTTCAATACAAGCAGGTCCCAAAAGAAACTTGATGTTGAATTCGTCAAAAACGTTCTCGATGAATCTAATAAGTTTGGAGAAATAAATTACATTGCCTCTGATGATTTTCATGAACGTGGCGTTGGCGAAATGATGCTTTCTGGCTTTAATTTTAATCTGCGTAATTGGAAGTCGAGACCTCACAAGTTCTCCCTTGGAAATCTATCTGCTGTATATGACGAGTTCATACGCAGCATGGAGGGATTTGTCGATACTGCCAATGGAATGGCAAAATACTATTATAAAGGGATGGATGCGAAGGCAGCGACAGAAGAGGATAAAATAAAATTTCATTCGGAATTTTCCGAACTGAAGCAGAAGGCGGCCCGCGTTGTTCGGGATTACTACGCGCTTGCCCGCGAGATTTCGGCTAATGAGGTCCACTAGTTCTCTTACTGCATAAACTAGCTAGGAGGACGTGTGGGATTAAGACAATCGCCGGCAATTGTTACTGCCGGTCTGCGGACCTGTCGAATGTCCGGAATGTCCCGCATCGTGCCGCTGGCCTCACCGGATTTCCGTATTGTTCTTGGTGCCTCCGCCATCGAGCGCCCGATAGACCGTCATCCGGGATACGCCGAGTTCGCGGGCGATCCGGGCTTTGGAAACGCCGTCCGATGCGAGCTTCCGGATCTTTGCATCGTCCACCCGCTTTTCCCTTCCCTTGTAGACGTCCTTGCCCTTCGCCGCCTCAATGCTGGCGCGCTGACGATCAGGAATGAACTTCAACTCCATGTAGGCCACCATGCCTTGAACGGTGATGACCATCCGCCCGATATCGCCGGCCGTGGTGACTTCGGGTTCGAGGACGCGGAGCGACGCTCCCTTGGCATCCAGCTCATGAACCAGGTTCAGCACGTCGCGTGTGGACCGGCCGAGGCGGTCGAGGCGATGCACGACCAGTTCATCACCCACGCGCAGAAACTCCAAAACCTTTGCCAACTCGCTGTGGCCGTCGCGGGAAGCTCCCGGCCCGGTCTCGGCGCGAATGATCTCGCAGCCTGCAGCCCTGAGCGTGGCTTTCTGGACATCGAGATCCTGGCTGGACGTCCTGACGCGGGCGTATCCAATCCGAGGCATGGGCAATCTGTCACGTTAGGGTGGTTGAGGTTCTAGTGCTGTCGCAAAGGCATCTTTGCCACTCATTTCTGACGCTCCCGGCCGTCACATCTAGATGTCACCCACGGGTGTGCCCAAACGTGACACAGCAGGGTAGGGCAGCGGTTGGCCGGTGCCTTTCCGTCACACTGCTTCTGACTTTTTTATCCTCCCGATACCATATAGAATAACAGGTATCAGATCTGGAAAGATGACCTAAGGAAGGATGCAAGACATGACAGCCCAACGCGTCCGGATCATTGAAGGAGGCAAGCTTGTCATTCCGGCGCTCATGCGCCGCGAGCTTGGGATTGCCACAGGAGATACTGTGCTTGTCGACATTGAAGATGGTGAACTGCGTGTTCGATCGCTTTCGCAAGCCGTTGCGAGAGCCCAGGCCATATTGCGGCGCCATGTGCCTGAGGGCGTTTCTCTGGCGGCCGAGCTGATCGCCGACCGGCGGCGCGAGGCAGAGCGTGAGTAAGGCCGCGGTCCTGGATGCCTCTGCCCTGCTTTGTCTTCTAAACGGAGAGTCCGGCAGTGAGCGCGTTATTGAAGCGTTGCCTGCCGCCGTGATTGGGGCCGCCAACTTGGCGGAGGTCGTGTCCAAGCTACGTGAGCGAGGCCTGAGTGCTGAAGAAGTGCAAGATGTGCTCGGCAGCCTTCCTCTTGATGTTCGACCTCTCAGCGCCTCTCAGGCATACGCGATTGGTCATCTGCGCCCGACCACCCGGAATTACGGGCTGTCGCTCGGAGATCGGGCATGTCTTGCCCTGGCAGCCGAACTCGGATTGCCTGCCCTGACTGCAGACCAGGCCTGGGCCGGCCTCGATATCGGCGTGGAGGTTGAACTCATCAGAGGATAATGGGCGACACGAGCAGCCATTGCTCCACACCCCTCTGCGACAAGCGTTTGAGTACCATGTCCAATCTGAAAATTGGAGGTGGTATTCTGGACAGCTGATTTCCTGACACGGTTCTTGGACAGCAGGAGCCGCTTGCTTCGGGGTTCAGAACCTATCGGCAGCCACGCCCAGCAGATGAACGTTTGATGGTCGTCCACGAAGTGCAGTTCAATCGGCGGCAATGTGGATCTCGGCCCATTGCTGTCGGTCGGCACCCACGAATGCTGCGGAGCGGCTTTTCTTGAAGCGGTTACCCCTCCGCGGCGCAGCAATTCGCCTCTGGGAGCGTCCGTGCGGCACCATTCTTGCAAAAGGCAGAGTGGCGACGGCCGCCGTTTCCTCCCAGTCACCTCGGCAGAGGGTTTAACGTAACGCTGGCCTGATTTTGCTTGTCCTCAAGCTAACTTAAGGGCACCTCGAAAAATTG
>NZ_NWMQ01000108.1:0-3635 GCF_002901215.1 Paracoccus sp. SY
TCAGTCTGCTTTCGTTTCTCGGCTGCGACCGCCGTGCGTGCCTTGTCCAGCCGGATCAAGTCGAGTTCGGCAGCTCGTCCTGTGACCGCCGTATCTATGGGCTCATCTCTCTGCGCTTTATCTTTGGACGGCTGCACTCCTCGAGCGATCGCCGCTTTCCGCAACGACCTGTCCCTGACGGGATGGTGTTCCGCATGACGCACAGGATTGCTTACGCGAACATAATGTTCAGCGGATTGCAGGAAGGCCTCCGAGGCCACGCGGTCATTGGCAAGCCGCGCTTCTTCCGCGAACTGAAGATAACGCTCGACGAGCTGTTGGGCGGTTCCCCGGATCTTGCCCTTTGCGCTTGTGCTCTCGAAGACACGGCTGCCGGGATCGCGCTGTTGCTGCTGCGGGCGGGGTTTGCCCGTTCGCCGTCTGTAATGTGGTTTCATAAGCCAATTTGAATAAGGCAGCGGGAATACGGAGAGCTGCACTCTGCGAAATAGGCTGACCCGACCTCATCATCAAGAAAACATGAAAGGATGCTGGCTTTTCAGCATTGCTCCAACCAGACTGTGGGGCGTCTATGCGAGGAACCGGAGCAGTAGGAGCCTTCCTGCGTGGTTAGTATCCGGCCCGCATCCGCTGCATCGCGAGGTCTGTCCAGATGCGTTGGACCACGATCTCGATCTCCTCGGCCATGACGTCATAGCAGCAGAAGTGTGATCTCAAGCTGTCCGGCGCCGTCACGATCATCGTGTCCAGCTCCTGCACGCCGTCATCAAGACAGGCGCTCACCCATTCCCGAAGGAGGGGGGCTAGGTCATCCTGGGCAGAAGCTTCGCCACCCTGGCGCGTTGAAGGATCGGCGCTTGGGAAACTAACGGGCGTGTCAGTCATCTGGTGTCCGCCGTGTTGTCGCCCGAACCTCGGGACGACTGTGAAATCAGCAACTCAAACGCCGGGCCTAGCCGCAGACCTTCTCTGCCTTACGCACAGGTCCAAGCAGCGAAATCCGCCTGAGCGAGTCCACCAGGACCGAACCTATGTTCTCAGCGATCCTGCACTCGCTGCCTTGTTGCGCCTGCTTGTAGTTCTGCAGGACCGTGATGATGCTGGGATCAATGATGCCCATCAGCGCACATCCTTCCGTTGTATTCTGCCCGACATTTTCTCGTTAGTTGCGGGCATTTATTGAAACAGCGTTACAAAGCGCAAGAGTTCCAATGGATTACCAAAGGTTAATCTTCTAGAATGCTGACCAAAAGGACACGTTGCCCCTTACGTTAGCGTCAGACATAACGGTCTTATCAGCCGGGCGGCCCCTGTGTTGTTGTTTATGTTCCCGAGTGCTTTGCCGCCCGGCTGGAAGATCCAGCCAAGCCCCGCTTCAGCGACAAACCTGTGCCGGATCAGCAGCCTGNTAACGGTCTTATCAGCCGGGCGGCCCCTGTGTTGTTGTTTATGTTCCCGAGTGCTTTGCCGCCCGGCTGGAAGATCCAGCCAAGCCCCGCTTCAGCGACAAACCTGTGCCGGATCAGCAGCCTGTCCCCACCTTTTTGCCCTATCATGACCTGTAGTCCTTGACGATCAGGGGCATATCGGAACTATGGCCCATGTTCACTGATTGTTCTAGGCCATGTCACTTGATCTTCATCCTCTCAGCGTCACGCTGATCGACCGCGACATGCCGCTGGCAGCCATTCAGGTGCCAGCCGGTTTTCCCTCGCCTGCGGCCGACGATCTTGAGGACACGGTTGATCCGTTCAAATGGGTCATCCGCCATGAGCACGCGACCTTCTGGTGGCGGGTCTCGGGCGACAGCCTGGAAGCCGAGGGCATTTTGGACGGGGATCTGATCGCGGTGGATCGGGCCGGGCGCCGGCGCAGCGGGCGCATTGTCCTGGCCGTGGTCGATGGACAGATCACTGTGAAGAAGCTCGCCAAGCGGGACGGCCAGTGGTTCCTGGACCCGCGCGCCCGCAGCGACGGCTACCAGACCATTCCCGTGACCGAGACAACCGAGATATGGGGCGTCGTGGCAGGCGTGGTGCGCCGCCTGCCCGTCGAATAGGGCGATGCTTGAGGCGTCCGACAAGCCGATAGCCCTGATCGACTGCAACAACTTCTATGTCTCCTGCGAACGGCTGTTCGACACGAAGCTTCACGGCATCCCCGTGATCGTGCTGTCCAACAATGACGGTTGTGCTGTTGCGAGGTCTGACGAGGCGAAGGCGCTCGGGATTAAGATGGGGGCGCCAGCCTTCAAGATGCGCGACTTCATGGAGCGCCATGGCGTCAAGGCGTTGTCCTCCAACTATACGCTTTATGGGGATCTTTCAGCGCGCGTGTCCCAAGTCCTGCACAGCTACTCGCCGCGCTTGGACGTGTATTCCACCGACGAGACATTCGTGGACCTGTCCGGCTTTGGCGAGCGGATGGCGGCGCACGCGGCCCGAATGCGCCAGGCGGTGCGGACACAGGTGGGCATCCCGACCTGCGTTGGCATTGCGCCCACAAAGACCCTGGCCAAGCTGGCGAACTATGCTGCCAAGAAGAACCCGATCTTCGGGGCGTCTGCAATCTGATGAACCCCCAGGTGCGGGACTATGTGATGAACCGCATTCCCATTGGCGAAATCTGGGGCGTCGGCCCGGCGACCGAGGCCAAGCTGATCGCGCAAGGCGCGCGATCCGCGGCCGCGCTGCGCGACCTGCCCATGGCGCTGTCCCGCAAGATCGGCACGGTTGTTCTGGAACGGCTGGTGGCGGAGCTGCGCGGCATTGCCTGCATCGACTTCGAGGACGTGCCGCCGCAAGGAAGGGCATGGCCGTGACCCGATCCTCGGGCACGCCCATGACGACATTCGATGTGCTGGCGCAGGCCGTCACCGCCCACGCCACCCGCGCGGCCGAGAAGCTGAGGAGCCACGACCTTGTCGCCGGAACGCTGACCGTGTTTTTTCACACCAACCCGCACAAGCCGGATCGCCCGCAGCACTCTGCGTCCCGCAGTGTGCGGCTGCGGCCCATATCCAACCACACCTTCGACCTGGTGGACGCCGCCGTCTCGGCCGCGCGCCGAGGCTGGCGCGGCGATCCGTCCGGCAATGGCTGCGGCTACACCAAGGCGGGCATCATCCTCGATGACCTGCTGTCCGAAGCCGACCGGCCGGCCATGCTCTTTGAGCCTGCCCGGCCGCGCGACGCGCGCCTGACGGACGCGCTCGATGCGATCAACGACCGCTTCGGCAAAAAGACGATGGTGCTGGCGCGCGAGGGCTTCGCCGGTGAATGGCGCTTGCATGCCGATCACTGCTCGCCCCGCTACACCACCAGGATCAGCGAACTGCCGACCGTGCGGGTTTGAATTCTGCCATATACGCAGAGTGTATTATCGAGTGCGGGAAATGAAGCGCAGAAGGGTTGAAATAAAAATCAGGCTAAAGAAAAAGCTGATTGAAAATCCAAGAAGCGGAGTCAATACGGATTTGATGAACCAGGACATGCCAGATTCAACGGGATTGTCGGTGTCAAATTCCTCGCCGTTATTCGCGAACAGGATGAAGTCGAGGCAAATATCATCTGTCACGGTTCTGATAAGGGGAGTCATGACTGCCGCGATAATGAGTCGGCTCTGAACAACCTTAT
>NZ_NWMQ01000109.1:0-3543 GCF_002901215.1 Paracoccus sp. SY
CACTTGCTGTCGTTGCAATGCTCATCTGGATTTGCATTGCGCAGTTCCGCAATCTGTTCCGCCACATCCGGCACGGCAGGATCTGGCGCAGGATGGGCATACAGTGGTTCTGCCCCATCAGGCGGTATCTGCGCAGGGTCGTAATAGGTGAACCAGCCGGGATGCGTCCGGTCCTCGATGCGCCACGCCACCGGTTTTGCATTCGGCACGGCAGGGGCGAGGGTGCTGCGGGCCTGTCGCTCCAAATCCCGAAGAACGGCCTTAGCCTTAACGGCGCCTTCATCGCCACCCACGCGGAACTCTAACGCCCGTTCGATTGCGGCAAGAACGGTCTGGACAGTCTCCGGCTCGTCGCCGGGCTTGCAGAGGCTGTGCATTGCTTGGTGAAGCCTGCTTTCCAGAGTTTCGACCTGAATGCAAAAGTCGATGGCGGGATCAGGGTGGCGCCCAAATCGTCCTATACCATTCAGGTCATCGGTCAGTCCTTGTTGAATTGCAGCGGTCATCACTTCCGTCCTTCTTCGACCCAGCGGCGGGCGGCTTCGTCTTGGGGGTGCTTGTTGGTCATGGTGTCCTCTTGATGATAGGTTGGCCGGGCCTTGGAGGGAGGAGAGAGGCCCGGCCATGCCGCGCGCAGGGAGGAGGTCGCGCGGTAACTGAATAAAAAGGGGCGGGATCGTGTTGGGGTGCGACCCCGCCCAGGTTGCCCGGCCGCCGAGGTCAGGCGGTGTCACCCGGGTCCAGGGTGACAAACGGCCGGGGATCGGGTCAGGCGTCCGTGCCGTCGCGCTCGTCGCGGATGCGCTCATACTCGGCCATCATTTCGGCGTGTTCGTCGGGCGCTTCTTTCAGGATCTTCGCCAGTTCGGTGTCGTAGAAATCCAGTGTGGCCTTGTAGGGTGCGCCGTTGGTCAATTCTCGGCGGATGCCCTTGTCGGTGTTCTGGATCAGGTCCGAGAGGGCGTTACCGGCCTTGGGCTGCTCGGCTGGTGCCTTCAATGCAGCCAGGCGGTCGGAATAAGCCTTGCGGGCTTCGTCCTTCTCTGCCCCGACCAGCTTGCCGCAGTCGGCGCCGACCTTCTTGAGGTCGTCTTCCGTCTCGGCTGCGGCGATCCGGGCGGTCACATCGTCAAGCGTCACCGCCGGCGCTTTCTTCTCCGCGATCTTGCTGCGGACCTTGGAACTGGTCGTGGCCGGGCCTTCGATCAGATCGCCTTCGGGCGTCACGTCCCGCATGACCGGCGTGTCCCGGGCTTCCTCGGCAATGGCGACGCCGCGCAGCACATCCGCGAAGGCATCCCGCAGGGCAAAGCCGCGGGCGCGCATCTGCATCATGCGCTTGGGATACTGCTGCCACGGGCCTTGCTTGTTCCAGAGCCCTGCCTTCTTGGCATCCTCGACGCTGAACTCGCGCACCACGGCCTGGGCCTGACCGCGACGGCGGATCGTGCAGGTCGCGATTTGCGCGTCATCGCTCAACGTCTCGCTGATCGACTCCAACATGCCGGATGCCTGCACGAGCGCCAGCATGGCGTCGCCCCAGATCGAAGGCCGGCCATTGATGACGGCAATGGACTGCATTGCCTGCAGAGGCGCCAAGCCGATTTCCGCACCCCATTGAATGGCGACGAGGACGTTGCCGGGCTTGCCCATGAAGTCCTTGGGCACGATCGAGGAGTCGGCCAGGATCTTCGCCATTTCCATGGCCTCGGCCAGACTGGCCGGGTTCAGGATGCCCATGGAGGGCCGGTTCTGCGGTGCGACGGCATTGCCTTCCGGCGCCATCGCCAGCACGTTCGATTGCTGCGTCATGGTATTCATCGGTCAGTCCTTCTTGGATTTGAGGCGCAGAACGCGCGTCGAGGTTTCGGTGCTGTAGAGGGCGGCAATTTCGGGGTGGTCCTTGCGCAGGGCCTTGGTGTCGATCCGCTCGGCCGTCTGCGTCTTCCAGGTGGCGATGGGTTCACCCATGTCCGTCAGGATCTCGGCGTCTTGCATGTCGGACATGATGACCAGCTTGAGTTCGTTCTCGCGCTTCTCGAGATCCTTCATCTGTTGCTTGACCTCGGCCAGATCATCGACCGCGCGCGCGGCGGCGCCGCTGGCCATGTGGGTCTTGGCAGTGACATGCTTGGACCAGCGGGCTTGGGCGTCGGCCACGGTCTGCGGATCGGGCGCAATGCCTTCCTCGACCAGCTTCCAGAAGACGGCCGCCTCCGTCAGCATGTCCGCGAACAGTTCGGGATGCGCCTCGATGGTGTAGCTGCGGTAGTCGCTGCCGCCGATAAGCACGGCCAGATCGGCATAGCGCGCGCCGGTGATCCCCATATACCACTGCACCTGGCAGACATAGTAATCGGGGATCTCGTCAGTGCCGTCCTCGCCCCAGAGGCTTGCTGCGAAGCCGTTGGCTGTCTTGCACTCAAGGATCCGGTCGGTCGTCAACTGCCCGTCGATCCAGCGGACGTTGCCCCGGATCGCAGGATTGACGACGGCCCGGTCGATGTTCGCCATGGCGAAGTGATGCTCGGGGTGGATCAGCTGCGCATTGACGCGCTGGACCTTGTTGCCGGTGCGCAGGGCGTATTCCTTGGCCACCACATCTTCGAGGATTGAGCCCCAATAGAGCCAAGGCTTGTCGTCGTTGTCCTCGGGGGCTTCGCCGCGCTTGGACAGCCAGACATCATAGGGCGTGGCGAACTTCGACAGGCCGACAATGGCGGCGATGTCCGACCCGCCGATGCCGCTGCGGCGGCGCTCCAGGAACTCGTTGCGCTGGACGTTCATGCTGCAATCTCCGCAAGCTGCTTCTCGGCAGCCAGGGCGCGTTCGCGCCAGTAGGCGGCCAAGATGGTGTCATCGGGGATCGGCCCGATCAGGCCGAACAGGGTGCGTTCGGGGAAGCCCAGGGCGATGTGGGCGCGGATCGCGTCGAAGGACGGGCGCGAGAACGGCGACAGGTCCAGTTCACGCTTCTCGTCGCCCTTCACCGCCCACCAGACGCGCTTCGGGCAATCATCGTCGCCCTCGTCGTCGCTGGTGATGTGCCAGCCGTCGATCTCGAACAGGGGGCTATTCATCGTTGCCCTCCGGGCCGGACAGCGCGCGGGCGCTGGCGGTCATGTCACGGCCATCGGTGGGGATGGACCTGCCCAGATAGCGGAAGGCCAGAACGGGGTCGTTCTGGTGGCCCCAGTCCAAGGCAGAGGCACGGGCCACCACATTGGATGGGGCTTCTCCTTCCACCATGACGGTTGCTGTGACGATCGCGTCAGCCGGCACAGGGCGCATACCAGCGCGCCAGACATGCCATGCGCCGTCAGTATAGTCGGGCGCGAAGAAGCGGTGGATTCGGGAAAGCCAGCCCATCACTGCACCGCCCAGATGATCTGGCAGACAACCAGGGTTGCCGCGAGGATGTCAGGGCCGTGATTCTGGCGCTTTACAGCTTCACAACCCGGTTCACATTCCGCGACACGAAGAAGCGATTTTGCCCAGCATTTCCACGATTCCGATGTGATACTGGCGGACAGTGAGGGATTC
>NZ_NWMQ01000011.1:0-111575 GCF_002901215.1 Paracoccus sp. SY
CCCAGACATACCAGTCGGCCTTGTCGTTGTCGCGGCTGGTGCGGCTTTCGGCGAACCAGGGATGGCGGTCGCTGGAATGGCTGATCACCTGGTCGATGATGACCTTCAGGCCCAGGTCATGCGCCCGCGCGACAAGCGCGTCGAAATCGGCCAAGGTGCCGAACAGCGGGTCGATGTCGCAATAGTCGCTGACGTCATAGCCCATGTCCTTCATGGGCGAGGTGAAGATGGGCGACAGCCAGATTGCGTCCACGCCAAGCGATGCGACATGGTCCAGCCGCCGCGTGATGCCGGGCAGGTCGCCGATGCCGTCACCGTCGCTGTCCTGAAAGCTGCGGGGATAGATCTGATAGATCACCGCGTCGCGCCACCATTCGGTCATAAGGGTCTCCTGCAAGGTTCGGTGCGATAGAACACGACCAACGTGACACCGGAAAGCCGGTTTCGGCGTTAGGTGACGGATTGCCCTGCCGCAGGGGCGGGTTAAGGTGGGCGCATGGGACAGGTGCCAGAGGTGTCAGGGCTGACGAATGACGATATCGCCGCGCTGTCCGGCGGGCGTTGCGACCGGCCGTTCGACATCCTGGGACCACATGACGGCTGGCTGACCGTCCATCATCCCGACATCGCCGCGCTGGATGCCTTGACCGATGCGGGCAGCCTGCCGCTGGAACGGGTCTTCGGCGATCTGTTCCGGGGACGCGTCAGCGGCAGCTATCGCCTGAAGGCCCGGTCTGCGGATGGGACCGAATGGCTGTTCGACGATCCCTATCGCTTCGGTCCAGTCCTGGGGGACATCGACCTGCACCTGCTGGGCGAGGGGACGCATCGCCGGCTGTGGCAGGCGCTTGGCGCCCATGTGATGGTGCATGAAGCCGTGGCGGGCACGCATTTCGCCGTCTGGGCGCCCAATGCCCGGCGCGTGTCGGTGGTGGGGCCGTTCAACGCCTGGGACGGGCGGCGCCATCCGATGCGCCGCGTCGGCGGCAGCGGGGTGTGGGAGATCTTCCTGCCCGACCTGGCCGAGGGGGCGCTTTACAAGTACGAAATCCTCGATGCCCATGGCGGGCTGTTGATGAAGGCAGACCCGGTGGGATTCGGCAGCCAGCATCCGCCCGAAAAGGCCAACGTGGTGCGCGACATCTCCGGTTACGGCTGGAAGGACGCCGAGTGGATGGCGAGCCGCGCCGGGGTGCAGGACCGCCGCGCGCCCATCAGCATCTACGAGGTGCATCTGGGGTCCTGGCGCAGGCGGCTGGACCAGGGCGGGCGGCCCCTGTCCTACAAGGAACTGGCCCGCGATCTGGTGGGCTATGCGCGTGACATGGGCTTTACCCATCTGGAACTGCTGCCGGTCAGCGAATTTCCCTTTGACGGATCCTGGGGATATCAGCCTGTCGGGCTTTATGCGCCCACGATCCGCTTCGGGCCGCCCCATGAATTCCGCGACCTGGTCGAGGCCGCGCATCAGGCGGGTCTGGGCGTGCTGCTGGACTGGGTTCCCGGCCATTTCCCGACCGACGCGCATGGCCTGGCCCGCTTTGACGGCACCGCGCTTTACGAACATGCCGACCCGCGCGAAGGGTTCCACCAGGACTGGAACACGCTGATCTACAACTATGGCCGGACCGAGGTTCGCAATTACCTGATCTCCAACGCCCTGTACTGGCTGGAGGAATATCACATCGACGGGCTGCGCGTGGATGCGGTGGCCTCCATGCTGTATCGCGACTATTCCCGCCGCGAGGGGCAGTGGATCCCCAACAGGCATGGCGGGCGCGAGAACCTGGAGGCCATCGACTTCCTGAAGGCCATGAACGTCGCGGCCTATGCGGAAAGCCCCGGCATCATGACCGTGGCCGAGGAAAGCACATCCTTTCCCAAGGTGTCCGCCCCGGTGGATGCGGGCGGGCTTGGCTTCGGCTTCAAGTGGAACATGGGCTGGATGAACGACACGCTGCGCTTCATGAGCCGCGACCCGGTGCATCGCCGGTATCACCACGACCTGATGACCTTCGGGCTGATGTATGCATTCAGCGAAAACTTTATCCTGCCGATCAGCCATGACGAGGTGGTCCACGGCAAGGGCTCGATGCTGCGCAAGATGCCGGGCGATGAATGGCAGCAATTCGCCAACCTGCGCGCCTTTTACGGCTTCATGTGGGGTCATCCGGGCAAGAAGCTGCTGTTCATGGGATGCGAATGGGGCCAGGCCGAGGAATGGAACCACAATGGCGAACTGAACTGGACCGCCGCCGCCCAACCCCGCCACCAGGGCGTGCAGGCGCTGGTGCGCGACCTGAACCGGCTTTACCGCGAAACCCCCGCGCTTTACCGCAAGGATGCGGAGCCCGAGGGCTTCCAATGGGTCGCGACCGATCCGGCGCAGTCCACATTCGTCTGGATCCGCCGGGGCGAGGCGGGCGATCCCCCGGTGGTCGTCGCCTGCAATTTCACGCCCGTCCCGCGCCCCGGCTTCCGCATCGGCGTGCCGCAGCCCGGCCCTTGGCGAGAGGCGATCAACACCGATGCGTCCCATTACGGCGGCAGCGGCATGGGCAACCTTGGCGGGGTAAAGGCCACGGACACGCCCCAGGACGGCCAGCCCGCCTCGATGGCGATCACGCTGCCGCCCTTGTCGGTGGTGATCTTTGTTGCAGGTAATGGTGATGAGGGGGAGGAAAGCTGATGTCCGAAGCAAGATTGACCCGGCGCGCGATGGCTTTCGTGCTGGCCGGCGGGCGGGGCAGCCGCCTGAGAGAGTTGACCGACCGCCGGGTGAAACCGGCGGTCTATTTCGGCGGCAAGACCCGCATCATCGACTTCGCGCTGTCGAACGCGATGAATTCGGGCATCCGCAAGATCGCGGTCGCGACGCAATACAAGGCGCACAGCCTGATCCGGCATGTGCAGCGCGGCTGGAACTTCTTTCGCGCCGAACGAAACGAGTTCATGGACATCCTGCCCGCCAGCCAGCGGATGTCGGAAGAACACTGGTATCGCGGCACGGCCGATGCCGTGACCCAGAACATCGACATCGTGGACAGCTATGACGTGGATTACATCGTCATCCTGGCGGGCGACCACATCTACAAGATGGATTACGAGATCATGCTGCGCGAGCATTGCGAAAGCCGCGCCGACGTGACCATCGGCTGCCTGACCGTGCCGCGGATGGACGCCACCGCCTTCGGGGTCATGGCGGTGGATGAAACCGGACGCATCACCTCGTTTCTGGAAAAGCCCGCCGATCCGCCGGGGATGCCCGACGATCCCGACAGCGCGCTGGCATCGATGGGCATCTATGTCTTCAGCTGGCCCTTCCTGCGCGACCTTCTGCTGAAGGATGCCGAGGATCCCAATTCAAGCCACGATTTCGGCCATGACCTGATCCCCGAGATCGTCAGGAACGGCAAGGCCATGGCGCACCGCTTCGACGTGTCCTGCGTGCGCGATCCGGGCGCGCCCGCATACTGGAAGGACGTCGGCACGGTGGATGCCTTCTGGAAGGCCAATATCGACCTGACCGATTTCACCCCCGAACTGAACCTGTGGGACCGTGACTGGCCGATCTGGACCTATTCCGAAAGCGTGCCGCCGGCGAAGTTTATCCATGACGAAAAGGACCGTCGGGGCATCGCCGTGTCGTCCATGGTGTCGGGGGGCTGCATCATCTCGGGGACGGAGATCCGCAATTCGCTGCTGTTCACGCAGGTCCATACCAACAGCTATGCGTCGCTGGACCATGTCGTGGTGCTGCCCTATGTCACGGTGCAGCGGCGTGCGCGTCTGACCCGCGCGGTGATCGACCGGGGCGTGGTCATTCCCGAGGGCCTTGTCGTGGGCGAGGATCCGCAGGAAGACTCCAAGTGGTTCCGCGTCAGCGAAGGAGGCATCACCTTGATCACCCAGGACATGCTGGACCACCGGGCGGCAAGCCTGTGATCCGGGTGCTGTCGATCGCCTCGGAATGCGCGCCGCTGGTCAAGACGGGCGGGCTGGCGGATGTGGCGGGCGCGCTGCCCGCCGCGCTTGCCGCCGAAGGGGTCCAGATGCGGACCCTGCTGCCCGGCTATCCCGCCGTGATGGACGCATTGCAGGACGTGTCCGAGGTCTATTATTTCCACGACCTGTTCGGCGCCCCGGCACGGGTCATGGCCGGCCGGGCGGCGGGGCTGGACCTGCTGGCGATCGACTCACCCCATCTGTTCGCCCGGACGGGCAACCCCTACATGGCCCCGGACGGGCGCGACTGGCCGGACAATCCCGAACGCTTTGCCGCGCTGTCCTGGGTCGGCGCGCATCTGGGGGTGCATGGCGCGCTTGGCTGGCATCCGCAGGTGCTGCACGGCCATGACTGGCAGGCGGGCTTTGTCACCGAATATCTGCGCCAGATGGGCGGCGGGCCTGCCACGGTGCTGACCATCCACAACATCGCTTTCACCGGCGCCACCGATCCCGGCCGGATCGGGTCGCTGCGCCTGGATCCCTGGCGCTTCCACATGGAAGGCTATGAATTCTATGGCGGCATCTCGCCGCTGAAGGCGGGGCTGATGGGGGCCGATGCGCTGACCACGGTGTCGCCGACCTATGCCGAGGAACTGATGACCCCCGAATTCGGCATGGGCCTGGACGGGGTGATGCGATACCGGCGCGAGGCCCTGTCGGGCATCCTGAACGGCATCGACACGGATGCCTGGAACCCCGCCACCGATCCGGCGATCCGGCCCTATGACAGCCCCATGGGCAAGGCCGCCAACAAGGCCGCCCTGCGGGCCGAGATGGGTTTGCCCGATGCGGATGGCCCCCTGTGCGTGATCGTGTCGCGGATGACGCATCAGAAAGGGCTTGATCTGGTGCTGGGGGCGCTGCCCGCCCTGCTGGATCATGGCGGGCAACTGGCGGTGCTGGGGTCGGGCGATCCCGGCCTGGAACAGGCCTTTCGCACCTTGGGCGAACAGAACGCCAATGTCGCGGTCCGCATCGGCTATGACGAGGCGCTGTCCCACCGCCTGATCGCCGGGGGGGACGCGATCCTGGTCCCGTCGCGCTTCGAGCCCTGCGGGCTGACCCAGATGTATGGGCTGCGCTATGGCACCGTGCCGGTGGTGGCGCTGACGGGCGGTCTGGCAGATACGGTCATCAACGCATCGCCTGCCGCCCTGGCGCGGGATGCGGCGACGGGCTTGCAGTTTTCCCCGGTGACGGCGGATGCGCTGCGCGGCGCCCTGACCCGTCTTTGCCTGCTTTACCGGGACACGGATACCTGGGCCCGCCTTCAGCGGAACGCGATGTCGCATCCCGTGGGCTGGGACCAGTCGGCCCGCGCCTATGGCGCCCTTTACACCAGGCTTGCGACGAACCGATGACCCATTCGATCACGGCGGGCCATCCGTTCCCGCTTGGCGCCAGTTTCGATGGGGGCGGCGTCAATTTCGCCCTCTTTTCCCAGCATGCCGAACGGGTCGTCCTGTGCCTGTTCGACGACCAGGACCGGGAAACCCGCATCCCCCTGCCGGAACGCGAAGGCCATGTCTGGCACGGATACATCGCCGGCCTTTTGCCGGGGCAGCGGTACGGATACCGCGTCCACGGCCCCTATCGCCCCCGCGACGGGCATCGCTTCAACCCCAACAAGCTGCTGATCGACCCTTATGCCAAAAGCCTGACCAAGCCGCCGCGCATCCATGACGCGCTGTTCGGATACCGGGCCGGGCACGCGGATGCGGATCTGTCCTTCGACCGCCGCGACAGCGCCGCCTTCATGCCGCGCTGCGTGGTGGTCGATCCGGCCTTCAGCTGGGGCGAGGACCGCCCCCTGCGCACCCCCCTGACCGATACCGTGATCTACGAGGCGCATGTGAAGGGGCTGACCATGCTGCATCCGGGCATCGACCGGCCCGGCAGCTTCCTGGCCATGGCCTCGGACCCGGTCCTGGATCACCTGAACCGCCTGGGCGTCACGGCCATCGAACTGCTGCCGGTTCATGCCTTCGCGGACGACCGCTTCCTGACCGACCGGGGGCTGACGAATTACTGGGGCTATATGTCCTATGGCTTCTTCGCGCCCGATCCGCGTTACCTGCAGGGGGGCGACATCGCCGAATTCCAGCAGATGGTGGCGCGGTTCCACCAGGCAGGGATCGAGGTGATCCTGGACGTGGTCTATAACCACACGGCCGAGGGGGACGAGCTTGGCCCCACCCTGTGCTTCCGGGGCATCGACAACGCCGCCTATTACCGCCTGGCCGAGGACCGGCGCTTCTATGTGAACGACGCCGGGACGGGCAATGTCCTGGACCTGGACAACCCCTTCGCGCTGCGGCTGGTGATGGACAGCCTGCGATACTGGGTCGAGGCGATGCATGTGGACGGCTTCCGCTTCGACCTGTGTTCGGTACTGGGCCGGACGCGTGGGGCGTTTGACCCCGACGGGCCGTTCTTTCGCGCGGTGCGCCAGGATCCCGTCCTGAACCGCGTCAAGCTGATCGCCGAGCCCTGGGATCTGGGCCGGGACGGCTATCGGCTGGGCGCCTGTCCCGCGCCCTTCTGCGAATGGAACGACCGGTTCCGCGACCAGGTGCGCAGCTTCTGGCGCGGCGATGCGGGGAAGGTCGGCAAGCTGGCGAAACGCATCGCCGGATCGGCGGCGCGGTTCGATCATGACGGCCGGGCTGCCACGTCCTCGGTCAACTTCGTGGCCGCGCATGACGGGTTCACGCTGATGGATACCGTCAGCTTCACGCGCAAGCACAACGATGCCAATGGCGAGGGCAACCGCGACGGCCACGACCACAACATGTCGGACAACATGGGCGTCGAAGGCCCGGCCCTTGATCCCGAAATCCTTGCCCGCCGCGACCGCCGCCGCCGCAACCTGATGGCCACCCTGATGCTGAGCCAGGGCACGCCGATGATCCTGGCGGGGGACGAGCTTGGCAATTCCCAGAACGGCAACAACAACGCCTATTGCCAGGACAATCCGATCGGCTGGGTCCAATGGGAAGGCGCGGACCCGGCCTTCCTGGATTTCTGCCGCCAGATCATCGCCTTTCGCAAGGCCCATCCGATCCTGCGCCAGCGGCGGTTCCTGCACAGCCAGCCGCGCGAACAGGACGGGCTGCCCGACCTGTTCTGGCGCCGCGCCGACGGGGCGCCCATGACGCTTGCGGACTGGTCCGACCCGGACCTGTGCCTGCTGGCGGCGGAAATGCGCATGGCATCGAGGACACCCCCCTATGCCGCGCTGCCGGGGGCGGTGTTCCTGGTCTTCAACAACGGCCCCGACACGTCCGTGCGCCTGCCCGATACGACCCAGGGCGGCCACTGGCGCAGGCGCCTGGATACCGCCCGGAACGGTCCCCCGGATGAACGGGCGGGGCAGGTGGAACGGATCGCTGCGGAAAGCGTGGCGGCCTTTGTCTTGTGCGACCTGATGCAGATGTGACAGCAGGGCCCATGTTCCAGGCAATAGGGTGCACAGGGCGGCGGTCCGCACCCCAAACCCTTTTCAACCGGCCGGAAAGCTGGCAACAGAAAATCAACCCCTGCCGGGTATTCTGGCGCTTCGGCGGCGCGACATCTGATTCCCTTCCCCTCCCCAGCGAGGTTCGATCTTGAAAAACCCACCTACGGCCCTGGCCCTGCGCGACCAGATCCTTCACCACCTGACCCACAGCCAGGGGCGGGGGGCGGAATTCGCCACGACCTTCGACTGGCGGATGGCCATCAGCTATACCGTGCGCGACCTGACGGCGGGCACCTGGGTGGATGCCTTCCGCGCCGCGCGCGACCAGGGGGCAAAGCGGGTCTGCTATCTGTCGATGGAATTCCTGATCGGGCGGATGCTGGGCGATGCGATCATCAACCTTCGCCTGGAAAAACCGATGGAGGAAGCGCTGGCGATGCTGGGCCTCGACCAGCAGCAGATCCTGGACAACGAACCGGATGCGGCGCTTGGCAATGGCGGGCTGGGGCGGCTTGCCGCCTGCTTCATGGAATCGCTCTCCTCGCTCAACTGTCCGGCCTTCGGCTATGGCATCCGCTATGAACATGGGCTGTTCCGGCAGCGGTTCGAAGGCGGCCAGCAGGTCGAAACGCCCGAGGATTGGCTGAACCAGCCCCACCCTTGGGAATTCGTCAAGATCGACTACAGCTATACCGTGGGCTTCAAGGGCCATGTGGAAACCGTGGATGGCCGCGCCGTCTGGCATCCGGGCGAAAGCGTGATCGCACGGGCCTATGACACGCCGGTCGTGGGATGGGGCGGCACCTGGGCCAATACGCTGCGGCTGTGGGGGTCGCATCCGACGACCCTTCTGGATCTGCACCGCTTCAATGCGGGCGACCACACGGCGGCGGCGGAACCCGAGGCTTTGGCGCGCACCCTGTCGCGCGTGCTTTATCCCGACGACACGACCGATGCGGGCAAGGAACTGCGGCTGAAGCAGGAATATTTCCTGACCTCGGCTTCCCTGCAGGACATCCTGCGGCGCTTCATGCAGGAACATGGCGATCTGCGGCTGCTGCCCGACAAGGTCGCGATGCAGTTGAACGACACCCATCCGGCGATTGCTGGGCCGGAGCTGATCCGCATCCTGATGGACGACCACGGCCTGCCCTTCGGCGAGGCGCAGGATCTGGCGCGCCGGACGCTGAACTATACCAACCACACCCTCATGCCCGAGGCGCTGGAGCGCTGGTCCACCTGGCTTTTGGGTGGCGTGCTGCCGCGCCACATGCAGATCATCCAGATGATCGACGACGACCACCGAGCCTCCAGCGGACGGCCTGCGGATGTCGGCATCGTCCAGCATGATCAGGTGCGGATGGGGGAACTGGCCTTCATCATGGCGGGCAAGGTGAACGGGGTGTCGGCGCTGCATACCGACCTGGTCAAGGACACGGTCTTTGCCGACCTGCACCGCCTGCATCCCGACCGGATCGTGAACCAGACCAACGGCGTCACCCCGCGCCGCTGGCTGCGCATGTCGAACCCCGGCCTGGCCCGGCTTCTGGACGACACGATCGGGGACGGCTGGACCACCGACCTGGAACAGTTGCGCGGGCTTGAACCCCAGGCCGGGGACGGCGCCTTCCGCGAGGCCTTGGGGCAGGTCAAGCGCGCCAACAAGGTCTGGCTGGCCGACGGGCTTCTGGCCGATCTGGGCGTCAAGGCGGACCCCGATGCGATCTTCGACATCCAGGTCAAGCGCATCCACGAATACAAGCGCCAGCTTCTGAACATCCTGGAAGCCATCGCCCTGTGGAAGCGGATCCACGACGATCCGAACGGAGACTGGACGCCTCGGGTCAAGGTCTTCGGCGGGAAGGCCGCGCCGGGATACTGGCTAGCCAAGTCGGTCATCCACCTGATCAACGACGTGGCGGCGACCATCAACAACGACCCCGTCACCCGGCGCTATCTGCAGATCGCCTATCCACCGAACTACAACGTCTCGATGGCCGAAGATCTGATCCCCGCGGCCGATCTGTCCGAACAGATCAGCACGGCGGGCAAGGAAGCCTCGGGCACCGGCAACATGAAGTTCACCATGAACGGCGCGCTGACCATCGGCACGCTGGACGGCGCGAATGTGGAAATCCGCGACCTTGTCGGCGCCGAGAACTTCTTCCTGTTCGGCCTGAAGGCGGACGAAGCCGCGCAAGAAGCCGCAACCCCCGGCCATGCCCGCCGCGCCATCGAGAGAAGCCAGGACCTGAAGGATGCGCTGCACCTGATATCGGAAGGTCGGTTCGGCCGGGCCGAGTCCTATTACAGCCTGCTGGACCGGACCTGGAACGACGACCCCTTCCTGGTGGCAAGCGACTTCGACGATTACTTCGCCACGCAGCGCCGCATCGACGCCGCCTATCGCGACAGCGCAACCTGGGACCGGATGGCTTGCCTGAACATCGCGCGGTCGGGCTTCTTTTCATCCGACCGCACGATCCGGGGATACATGGCCGACATCTGGAATGTCGTGCCGGTGGCGATCTAGCCGGCCGGGTGGCGGGGTCGGGACGCGCGGCCGGAAGCCGTTCCGGGGGCTAGTCCAGCCCCATTCGCCGCCGGGCCCGGATTTCGGCCGCCTGGAACGCGTGATGGATCAGCACTGCCAGAATGCCCACGACCAGCCCGCCCTGCAGCACGAAGGCGGTGTTCGATGACAAAAGCCCGGCGATGATCACCTCGCCCAGGGTGCGCGCCGCCACCGTCGATCCGATGGTCGCCGTTCCCAGGGAAATCACCGCCGTCAGCCGCATCCCGGCCAGAAGCAGCGGCAAAGCCAGCGGCAGGTCGATCTGCCACAGCCGCTGGCGGGGCGTCAGGCCCATCGCCCGCGCCGCCTCGGCCACGGGCGCGGGTTGGTCCGACAGCCCGGCAAGCGCGTTTTCAAAGACCGGCAGCAGCCCGTAGAGAAACAGCGCCACCAGCGTCGGGCCGGTGCCGAAGCCCAGAACCGGCACCGCCAGCGCCAGCACCGCGACCGGCGGAAAGGTCTGGCCCACGGCGGTGACAGTGCGCGCCAGGGGCAGGAATTCGCGCCCCGCGCCGCGCGTCACCAGGATCGCCAGCACCAACCCTGCGACGGTCGAGGCCGCGACCGCCACGGCCACGATGGCCAGATGCGACAGGGTCAGCGACAGCAGGCTGGTCTGCGTATAGATGGCGGGCGCATTGTTGCGGGTGAAGGGCTGGAAAAGCGGGGCGAAGCTGCCCGGCGAGATCAAGAATGCCAGCAGCCCCAGGCCCGCCAAAGCCGGCAGGATGCGGCGGATCATCGCGGCCTTGCCTCGGCGCGCAGCGCGTCCAGCGTCACGATCCCGCCCCCCTGGACCGGCAGGGCGGTGCGCCCGGTCCATAGACATTCGGCAAGGGCATCGTGCAAGGTCGCCTCGGGCGGGATGGCGGGGCCTTCCGCATCGCCGGGCTGCGCCAGATCGCCGACCGTCTTCAACGACAGCAGTCGCAGCGGCCGATCGGTCGCGCCGATCAGGTCGCGCACGAAGGGCGCGGCCGGCTGGGTCAGGATGCGGGCCGGGTGGTCGTATTGCAGCAGCCGCCCCCCGTCCATGACGGCGATCCGGTCGCCCAGATCCACGGCCTCTCGCATGTCGTGGGTGACAAGGATCAGCGTCGTGCCCAGCCTTTGCTGGATCGCGCGCAGATCCGCCTGGGCCTTGGCGCGGATCAGCGGGTCGAGCGCGCCGAAGGGCTCGTCCATCAGCAGCAGGTCCGGCCTGGCGGCAAGGGCGCGGGCCACGCCCACGCGCTGCGCCTGCCCCCCCGACAACCGGTGCGGCATCCTGTTGCGGAAGGTGGCCGGGTCCAGCTGGAACAAGGCCAGCAATTCGTCCACGCGGGCGTCGATCCGGGCGCGCGGCCAGCCCAGCAGGCGCGGCACGGTGGCGATGTTCTGCGCGACCGTGCGGTGCGGAAACAGCCCGTGGCCCTGGATGGCATAGCCGATGCGGCGGCGCAGCAGATGGGCGGGCAGGGTGGCGGTGTCCACGCCCTCGACCAGAACCTGGCCCGAGCTTGGCTGGACCAGCCGGTTGATCATCCGCAGCAGCGTCGTCTTGCCCGACCCCGAGGTGCCGACCAGCACCGCAAGCTCCCCCGTCCCGACCGTCAGGCTGACGTCGTCGACCACCGGAACCCCGTCATAGACCCGGGTCAGGTGCCGGATCTCGATCATGCGGCCCCCCGGCGCGTTCCCTGCACCAGCAGATCCAGCGCGATTCCCGCCACCAGTGCCAGGGCGATGGTGGGCAGCGCGCCCAGCAGCACCAGGTCCATGGCGGTCTGGCCAAGCCCCTGGAAGACGAAGGTGCCGAAGCCGCCGCCGCCGATCAGCCCCGCGATGACTGCAAGGCCGATGTTCTGGACCAGCACGATCCGCACGGCGGCCAGCAGCACCGGCAGGGCCAGCGGCAGCAGCACCTGCGCCATGACCTGCGCGCGGGTCATGCCCAGGCCCACCGCCGCTTCCCGGGTGGGGGCCGGCACGCCCGACAGCCCGGCCAGCGTGTTCGACACCACTGGCAGCAGCGAATACAGAAACAGCGCGACCAATGCTGGGAAGGTGCCGATGCCCGACACGCCCGCCTGCGCCGCACCGGGAACGGTGGCCGCAACCCAACCCAGGATCGGGATCATCATCCCGAACAACGCCAGCGACGGGATGGTCTGCAGGATGTTCAGCACCCCCAGGACCGGGCCGCGCCAGCGCCGCACCTGAAAGATCGCGATGCCCAGGGGGATGCCCGCCAGCAGCGCAAGGCCCAGCGATCCGAAGGCAAGCGCCAGATGGGCCTGCGCCTCGCGCCCGAACAGGTCGCGACGGGTGGCATATTCGCGCATCACCGACACGCCATCCAGCACGCCGGATGCCAGGATCCCGGCCGCCAGCGCCACCGCCCCTGCCAGCATCACCCATCGCAGCGCCAGCGAAGGGCGAAGCCGGTTCACCGCATCGGCCAGCATCAGCCCGAAGGCAAGAACCAGAAGCCAGAAGCCCGATGCCGGGGCGACCCGCGCCAGGCTGTTGCCCAGCGGCGGCAGATGGAGCGCCGCCATCCCCAGCATCAGCGTTGCAGCGATCAGCCCCGCGACCGCCGATGCCAGCCGCGCCGCGGCAGGCCAGCGGTCAGGGCAGGCCAGGACCAGAACGGCGCCAAGGCCCAGCATGACCCAGGGACCATGGGGCAGGGCAGCCAGTCCCACCCCTTCGCCCGGCACGATGCGGTTTGCCTTGAACTGGACCAGGGGCAGGGCCAGACCCGCCAGCCCGATCACGGCGAACAGGACGGCCGGGGGCGACAGCCGGGGCATGGATCAGTCCAGGAAGCCCGCCTGGGTCAGGTAATCCTCGGCCACCGCCGCCGCAGGTTCGCCGCCGATCTGGATGCGGCCGTTCAGCGTCTGCAGCGTTTGCAGGGTCAGGGAGGTGAAGATCGGCTCCAGCACCTCGGCGATCTGGGGATGGGCCTCCAGCACCGACGCGCGGACGATGGGGGCGGGCTGGTAAACCGGCTGGACGGCCTTGTCGTCCTCCATCACCAGCAGCCCGGCCTCGGCGATCGCGCCGTCGGTGCCATAGACCATCGCCGCGTTCACGCCCGACGTCTGCTGCGCCGCCGCCGCGATGGTCGCCGCCGTATCGCCGCCCGCAAGCTGCACAAGCTGGTCGGGCGTCAAGGTGAAGCCATAGGTTTCCTGGAAGGCCGGCAGGGCGGCGGGCGAGGTCACGAATTCGCTGGAAGCCGCCAGTTTCACTTGGCCCCCGCCTGCGATCCATTCGCCCATCTGGGTCATGGTGGTTAGGCCGTGCTCCTCGGCCACCTCCTGGCGCAGGGCGATGGCCCAGGTGTTGTTGGCCGGGGACGGCGTCAGCCAGACGATGTCGTTCTGTTCCTTGTCCAGTTCCGCCACGCGGGCATAGCCTTGGGCCGCATCCTTCCAGACCGGGCTGTCGGCCTCGTTGAAGAAGAAGGCACCATTGGCGGTGTATTCGGGATAGATGTCGATCTGACCCGCCACGATGGCGTCGCGCATGATCGGCGTGCCGCCCAGTTGCAGCCGGTCCTGGACCGGCTGGCCCGCGTCCCGCAGCGCCAGCAGGATCATGTTGCCCAGCAGCCCGCCCTCGGTGTCGATCTTCGAGGATACGACGATATCCTGTGCGGCAAGCGGCGTTGCCGCCATCAGCAGGGTGACGGCAAGCGGGGCAAGACGGGACATGCTGGAACTCCTGACATGGGAACAGGGGCGAACGCCCCGAATGGGTCAAGGTTCACGCAAATCCGCAATGGGTCAACCGCCAAAGGACCGGCTGCCCGCGCTTGATCCGAACCCCCCGCGCGAGGCGGCGGTCGCCCGCGACATCGGCGGCTGGCCTGCGGTCGCGGCGGGGCGGGCGAACTGGTTGCTGTTCAGCGCCGCGCGGCCGGTATTGCTGGAAAACGTGCTGGTTCGCGCGGCGTTGGTATAGCCGCCCTGGGGGGTGCGATACATCGGCTGGGACCGCGACATGCCCGCGCCCCCCAGCATCGACCCGATCAGGTAACCCGCCAGCAGCGGCATGAAGATGCTGCCCGACCCGCCGTTCGAGACCTGCTGGTCTTCCGATCCGCAATTGCCGACGCCGTGCTGTTCCTCGCAAACCTGCAGGCTGTCGTATCGGGGCGCGGATTCGACATGAAGCTGTTCGGCCTCGGCAAAGGACTGGCGGCATTCGTCGGCGGTGAACAGCCCGCCTTCATCCGCCGCGGCAAGGCAGGCGTTCAGGTCGGGAAAGGCCTGCGCGTCCACCTGTTCCTCGCGGCAGCCGGCGATGGCGAAGCTGGCGGCGCCAAGGATGGTCAGGGCAACGGCTCTGGAACGTTTCCTCATGTCTTTCCCCCTTTAGTCCGCGATGAAATGCGGCTTGAAGCGCGACAGGTCCTGCGTGATGCGGGCCCGGTCCTCTCGCAGGCCCATGCCCACGCAGGCATCCCCCACGATCCAGGCGCCGACGATCGGCTTGAAGCCGTCGAAGTCAGGCAAGGGCGCATAGGCCTGCACGATGCGCGGATGCTGGTCATAATCGGTATTTGGGGACGCCTCGGTCACATCGCCAGCCTCGACGATGCTGACGCCCGCGCCTTCGCGCGAAAAGATCGGCTTGACCACATGGCCGCGCGTGAACTGGTCCGCCACCTTTTCGAAGGCGCTCGCCACTGCAGGCACCGGGCGGCCCCCCGCCACAAGCGCGTCGGCCACGTCATCGGCGAAGAAAGCGGGCAGCAGATTCGGATGGCCTTCGAACATCTGCCACAGCACGGGCAGGATGCCCTTGTTCGACACAAGAGCCTTCCAGGCAGGTTCCAGGAACAGGCAGCCAGACCCTGCGATATGGCGGGCATAATCGTCGCGCAGCAGATCCTCCCAGGGATAGAGCTTGAACAGCGTGCCGATCACCCGATCCTCGGCATCGACGAACTGGCCCTGCTTGCTGACGCCCAGCTTGTCCAGGTCGCTGTAATGCGCGCCCATCCCGGCTTCGCGCGCGGCCCAGGCCATGGCCTCGACGGTGGCGTAATCCTCGGGGTTGTCGGCCATCGCGGTGAAGTGGATGTCGGTGTTCTTGGAGAACAAGGCGCGGAAGCGTTCCACCAGTGCCTCGTGGATGCCGTTGAACTGGTCCGCGCCATCCGGCAGCACGCCTGCCGCCAACTGGTCTTCCAGCCATTGCCACTGGAAGGCCGCGCTTTCGTAAAGCGAAGTCGGCGTGTCGGCATTGTATTCCAGCAGCTTTGCCGGGCCCTTGCCGTCATAGGCCAGGTCCAGCCGGCCATAAATCTCGGGCTCGTTGCGGCGCCAGCTGTCGGCCACTAGGTCGCGGTGGGGGTCGGGGATGCCCAGACGCTCCATCATTTCCTGGCTGGTCACGATCTCGGCTACGGCGTCGCGGCACATGGCGTGCAGGTCGGTCGAGGGTTCCTCGATATCGTCCTCGATCTGGCGCAGCGAGAACCGGTATGCCGAACTTTCGTCCCAATAAGGCTCGCCATGCATGTCGGCGAAGGTGAATCCCACCTCGCGCGCGGTGTCGCGCCAGTTGGGCCGTTCGGGAAGGGTGATCTTTTGCATGAGCGGATCTGTAGCGCGGGACAAGGGACGGGGCCAGACGAAACGCGCCTCAGGCGCCAAGGGGTCCCGGTCTGCGCTCCTCGGACAGCATCACGTTCGCCTCGACCTGGCCGACGCCGGGCAGGGTCATGATGCGGCGGCGCAGGATGCGTTCGAAATCGCTGATGTCGCGGGCGGTGATGCGCAGGCGATAGTCGAACTGGCCCAGGACATGCTGGACCACCTGCACCTCGGGGATGGCGGTGACGGCGCGCTCGAAGTCCTCCAGGCCGGTGCGGCCCTTGGCGGCCAGCTTGATGCCCAGAAAGACCGTGACGCCAAAGCCAAGCGCCGCCTGGTCCAGCACCACGCGCCGTCCCGCGATCACCCCCTGGTCGGTCAGCCGCTTGATGCGTCGCCAGGCGGCAGGCTGGCCGATGCCGACCGCGCGCCCCACATCGGCGGCGCTGCGCGTGGCATCCGTGGCCAGGACGCGCAGGATCGCCAGGTCGGTCGCATCCACATCGGTCACAGCGCCAGTTCCCCGCTGTCCTTGATGGTGGCGACCAGCATCAGCGCGTCCAGTTCGGCGATATGGGGCAGGGTCAGGATGCGGTCGCGATAGACCTGCTGCCAATGGGCCATGTCCCGCGCGATGACGGATGCCCGCCAGTCCACGCTGCCCAGGAAGGACTGGATCTCGATTACCTCGGGCACCTGGCGTAGGGCGGCCAGGAATTCGTCGAAGGCGCGGGGGTTGGTCTTGTCCAGGGTGAAGCGCAAGGACACCTCGACCGCCCAACCCATCGCTCGCCAGTCGATCCGCGCCTGCACGCCTTTCAGGACGCCCGCCTCGCGCATCCGTTCCAACCGCCGCCACAGCGCGGCGGATGTCACGCCCGCGCGTTCGGCCAGGGTGGCATTCGCGGCCTCGGGCTCGGCCAGAAGATGCCGCAGGATGCGGCGGTCGGTGCTGTCGGGCATGAAAGTCATAAAAAACGCCATAGCACGGCATAATCTTTTCGCAAGACCGGCCCGAAATTGCGTCCGTTGTGCAGGCATCATCGCGCCAGGGGCGCTAGAACGGCTCCAGCAGAATGAAAGGACCATCCCCATGCGCGTTTACTATGATCGCGATTGCGACGTTAACCTGATCAAGGACAAGAAGGTCGCGATCCTGGGCTATGGCAGCCAAGGCCATGCCCATGCGCTGAACCTGCGCGATTCGGGCGCCAAGAACCTCGTCGTCGCGCTGCGCGAGGGTTCGCCCTCGGCCAAGAAGGCCGAAGGCGAGGGCCTGAAGGTCATGGGCATCGCCGAGGCAGCCGCCTGGGCCGATCTGATCATGTTCACCATGCCGGACGAACTGCAGGCCGATACCTACAGGAAATACGTCCACGACAACCTGCGCGAAGGCGCGGCGATCGCTTTCGCCCACGGCCTGAACGTGCATTTCGGCCTGATCGAGCCCAAGCCCGGCGTCGATGTCATCATGATGGCCCCCAAGGGCCCCGGCCACACGGTCCGCGGCGAATATACCAAGGGCGGCGGCGTTCCCTGCCTGGTGGCGGTCCACAACGACGCGACGGGCAAGGCGCTTGACGTGGCGCTGTCCTATTGCTCGGCCATCGGCGGCGGGCGTTCTGGCATCATCGAGACCAACTTCCGCGAGGAATGCGAAACCGACCTGTTCGGCGAACAGGCGGTCCTGTGCGGCGGCTTGGTGGAACTGATCCGCTGCGGCTTCGAAACCCTGGTCGAGGCGGGCTATGAGCCCGAGATGGCCTATTTCGAATGCCTGCACGAGGTGAAGCTGATCGTGGACCTGATCTATGAAGGCGGCATCGCCAACATGGATTACTCGATCTCGAACACGGCGGAATACGGCCAGTATGTCACCGGCCCGCGCATCCTGCCCTATGAGGAAACCAAGGCCCGCATGAAGGCGGTGCTGCAGGACATCCAGCAGGGCAAGTTCGTGCGCGACTTCATGCTGGAAAACGCCGTGGGCCAGCCGACGCTGAAGGCCTCGCGCCGCGCCAATGACGAACACCAGATCGAGAAGGTCGGCGCGAAGCTGCGCGAGATGATGCCCTGGATCTCCAAGGGCAAGATGGTGGACCGCGCGCGGAACTGACGATAGCGTTTCTAATTAGAAAGCCCGCCTTATGGCGGGCTTTTATGAGATCTTAAGCTTCAAGAGGATAGAGCCAGAGCGCACGCTCTGCGAGGTTTTCCCAGGTTTCTCCGCGCTGATGACCGCTGACGATATAATCTAGACGGGCGGCGAAGCGGAAATTCGAATCCGAACCAATCTCGCCCTGCTGTGACCAATAGTCTTTTGTCTGTTTGAACTTTTCGTTCCGCCCTTTGAGAGAGAAATGGTGTAGTTTGGAATACAGGCTTTCATCCATGGCCTCACTTTCCAAATAATCAACCATATTCAAGACATCTTTCCGTTGAAGGCTTTTCAGCTTCTCCTGCGTCCGGGTCTGGAAATCGGATGCGTCGTGGCGTTCCCACAATTGCTGCGACGGCTCTCCGCCGGTCTTGTTGACCATGATCCCGCGCTGCACGGCAGGACGCGCGGCAATTTCATCTTGCCAGCGGCGGACATTGCCGTAGATGCCCGCGTCCAGGAACGTCGCCGCATCGCCATAGAGCTTGCCTGCAACGACCTGCCCGTACCAGGGCCAGATCGCCATGTCGGCTATGGAGTATTCGTTGCCTGCCATGAAGCGGTTGTCGGCCAGATGGCGGTTCAGCACGTCAAGCTGGCGCTTGGCCTCCATCGTGTAGCGGTCGATGGCGTATTCGATCTTGACCGGCGCATAGGCATAGAAATGCCCGAAGCCGCCCCCCAGGAAGGGGGCCGAGCCCATCTGCCAGAACAGCCAGTTCATCGCCTCGGTCCGTGCGGCGGGATCGGCGGGCAGGAAGGCGCCGAATTTCTCGGCCAGATAGACCAGGATGGACCCGGATTCGAAGACCCGGCGAGGCGGCGTCACGGAATGGTCCATCATTGCGGGGATCTTGGAGTTGGGATTGGCGGCCACGAAACCGCTGCCGAACTGGTCGCCGTCGCCGATGCGGATCAGCCAGGCGTCGTATTCGGCGTCATGGCCCGCCTCCAGCAACTCCTCCAGCATGATCGTGACCTTCTGGCCGTTGGGCGTGGCCAGCGAATAAAGCTGCAGGGGATGCCTGCCCACCGGCAGGTCGCGGTCGAACTGCGCCCCGGCGGTGGGCTTGTTGATGCTGGCGAACTGGCCTCCGTTCTGGCCCTTCTGGCTCCACACTTTTGGCGGGGTATAGTCGTCGGTCATGACGGCCTCCTGTCTGTGATGGGGGCAGGATGGGCGCGGCCAAGGGGAACATCAACCACCAAAAGTGCTGGTAAATGTTCCTGTAATGTTCTAGACTTGCGGTCATGCTTCCGCCACGCGATCCCGACGAACGCCTGAAAGCCCGAGGCACGGATACCCGCCCCGACGGCCGGTTCGAGCCGCATCAAAGGATCCGCGAAGCCGACGGCTGGGACATCCCCGAGGAAAGCCGGTTGCTGCGCACCCAGGTCACGATGGAACGACCGCGCAGCATCATCACGCGCAACACCTCGCCCGACATTTCCTTCGACCGGTCCATCAATCCCTATCGCGGCTGCGAACATGGCTGCATCTACTGCTATGCCCGGCCGACCCATGCGTATCTTGGCTTGTCGCCGGGTTTGGATTTCGAGACGCTGATCACCGCCAAGCCCGATGCCGCCGCCTTGCTGGCCCGCGAACTGGGGCGGCCCGGCTATCGCCCCGCGCCGATCGCGCTTGGCACCAATACTGACCCTTACCAGCCCATCGAAGCGAAGCTGGCGATCATGCCGGGGATCCTGCGGGTGCTGTCGGACTGGAACCATCCGATCACGCTGGTCACGCGCGGACAAGTCGTGCTGCGCGACCTGGCCTTGTGGGCTGAGCTGGCGGCCAAGCGGATGGCGGCGGTCGGCATCAGCATCACGACGCTGGACGCCGATCTGGCCCGCGCGATGGAGCCGCGCGCGCCTGCGCCTGCCACGCGGCTGCGGATGATCCGCACCCTGGCCGGGGCAGGGGTGCCGGTGCGCGTGATGGTCGCCCCGGTCATTCCCGTTCTGACCGAGCCCGAGATCGAGGCGATCCTGACCGCCGCGCGCGATGCAGGCGCCACCACCGCCAGCATGATCCCGCTGCGCCTGCCGCTGGAGGTCGCGCCCCTGTTCCGCGACTGGTTGGATCGCCACCGCCCCGGCATGGCGACGCATGTGATGAACCGGGTCCAGGCCATGCGCGGCGGCAAGGACAACGATCCCCGCTTCGGCCACCGCTTCCAAGGCCAGGGAACCTTTGCGGACCTGGCCTTGCAGCGGTTCCGGCTGGCACGCAGGCGGCTGGGCTATCACAGGGAGGCCGCGCCCCTGGATTGCAGCCGCTTCGGCCCGCCGCCCAAGGCCGGGGATCAGCTGTCGCTGTTCTAGGCGCCCCGATCCTGTTCGTTCTTGGCCCAAAGATAGCCGATGAACGCCCCCTTGACGAAGCGCAGCAGGATCAGGGTCAGCACGGTCGTGATGACGCCGGTGATGACCAGCAGCATCACCGGGCTGGGCCGGAACAGCACCCAGGTGAACCCGATCAGCGGGATCAACAGCAGCAGCATGATGGTCATGGCAAAGAAGGCCGGACCGTCCGCCGCAGGATAGCGGCCCAGTGGCGCATGGCAGACCTCGCACTGGGCGGGCACTGCCAGATATCCCCGAAGCAACCGGCCTTCGCCGCAATTGGGGCATTTGTTCATCAGACCCCGAAGAACGGAAGTCTTGCTGTCGCGTTTTTCAGTCATGGTCAGGGTCCTGGCTATTGGGATCCGGATCGACTGCCTGACACCGGGCTTGGCGACGAGGGGAATTGTCGAGAAGGAACAAGGATAGGAAGCACGGACAACATCCGCAAAGCGGATATGTTCCATTGATATGCTCCGTCACCCGCAGACATATTTATCAATTGAAACATATTGCATTAATAAACAAAAATTAATTAAAAATGGCGGGAAAAAAGTTTCCCTTTTGCGTTATAGTGAGGCTGAGGGACGTCTGCCAGAACTTCTCTACCACGCATTAGGGCAATGGGAATCGATAAATGGTAAGAAATGTCAAGGGTATAGCAGTCGCAGCATTGGCCTTGATGGCTGTCGCAGCGCCTGCCAAGGCTGCGATGATCGATTTCACGGCCTATCCTGTTGGAACCTCTGGAACATTGACGGGCAGTGTGGGGTCGATCGACTGGACGCTGACCTCCTCTCGGGGGGAGATTCGCGCCCCCGAGGCTTGCACCTCTCCGGTGCCTGAACTGGCCTGCGTGAACGACGGCCTGGGCATCTCGGGGTCCGAGATATCAGGCAATTCCAAGGACTATATTCAGATCGTCTTTTCGCGCAACGTCGCATTGGTGGCGACGTGGTTTCTGGACCTGTTCATCGCCCGTGACGGTAGCAATGCCGAAATCGCCTATGTCTCTAAAGGAACTCCCAGCGGTGTTCCCGACGTGACGGTGGTCGCCGACAAGGTTTATCCGGGCGGGAACGGCTATCGCAAGGCTGAAGGCTTCCGGTTGATCGGGACCACCTTCTCGTTCTTCGTGGATCCGGATGGCAACGACAATTTGGGTCGCCCTGATGCCGCCCTTGCCGCTGTCGAGATTGCGCCAGTGCCGCTGCCTGCCGCCGGGATGCTGATGCTGGGCGCCTTGGGTGGGTTGGCAGTCCTGAACCGTCGCAGGCAGCGCACCGCCTGATCCGCGGGATGGACTGAAAAGGGGCCGAACATGATGTTCGGCCCCTTTTTTGCCGGGTCGGGCTATGCGTCGCCGTCCCTCAGATGGTCTGGATGGCGCTGAAGCCGCCAAGCCGTCCGGCGATTTCCTCCAGCGACGGGCGGGGGCCTGCGGGACGCGATTCCAGGACGTCGCGCATGGCCCGCAGGTGGTCGCGGGTGGTGCCGCAGCAGCCGCCGATGATCCGCACCCCGAGGTCGCGGGCCAGCCAGGCGTAATCCGCCATGATTTCGGGCGTGCCGTCGTAATGCAGGCTGCCGGCTTCCAGATGCGGGATGCCCGCGTTGCCCTTGGCGATGATCGGCCGTTCGTTCCCCGAGGCCACGAAGTCGCGCACCGTCCGCAGCAGATCCGCCGCGCCTACGCCGCAATTCGCGCCATAGGCGACGGGCGGATTGGGCAGGCGTTCCACCAGGGCCGACAGTTGCGCCGAGGTCACGCCCATGATCGTGCGGCCGGCGGTGTCAAAGCTCATCATGCCGCACCAGGGCATGTCGGCCATGCGGGCGGCTTCGGCAGCGGCGCGGAATTCCTGTTCGGAACTGATGGTTTCCACCCACAGGATATCGGCGCCGCCTTCCTTCAAGGCCTCGGCCTGTTCGTGGAACATCTCGACCGCGCGGGCATGGGACAGGGTTCCGATGGGCGCCATGATTTCGCCCGTGGGGCCGATATTGCCCGCCACCACCACCTTGCGGCCCGAGGCGTCGGCGACGTCCCGCGCCATGGCGGCGCCGGCAAGGTTCAGCTCGCGCACCCGATGCGCGGCCCCTTGCAGACGAAGACGGCTGGCATTGCCGCCAAAGGTGTTGGTCAGGAACAGGTCGGCCCCGGCATCCACCGCGTCCTGGTACAGGCGCCGCACCGCATCGGGGCGGTCGGCATTCCACAATTCCGGCGCGACATTCGACGGCAGGCCCATGTTGAACAGGTTCGTCCCCGTCGCCCCGTCGGCCATGATCCAGTCGCGGCTGGCAAGAAGCTGGGAAAGGGGATCAGGCATCGGATGTCCTGCGGAGTAATGCGAAAAATCCGTCCGGGGACGGCTGCCAATCATCAAGTCCATGATACGTCTGGTTCCGGCGGGAAACAATTTGGACCAGAACGAAGCAAGGGCCGCGACGGTTTCCCGCCGCGGCCCTGAACTTTGCGTGTGCGGGCGGACCCTTAGCGGTCGTCGTCGCTGTCGTTGGCTGCCCCGATGTCGTCGAACAGTTCGGCGATCTCGAACTCGGCCGCGGCATCGGCTTCGGCGGCCAGATCCTGGATCGACTTGCCCTGCGCCTGAAGCTCGGCTTCCTCGGGCGAACGCGCGACGTTCAGCAGGATGGTCGCCTCGACCTCGGGATGCAGCACGACGTTGACCTCGTGCAGGCCCAGTTCCTTGATCGGGTTGTTCAGCACGACCTGCTTGCGGTCCAGCGTGAAGCCGGCCTCGGTCGCGGCTTCGGCCGCGTCGCGGGTGGTCACGGAACCATACAGCGCACCGGCGTCCGAGGCGGAACGGATGACCACGAAGGTCTGGCCGTCCAGCTTGTCGGCGATCTTCTGCGCTTCGGCCTTGGTTTCGGCGTTCTGCGCTTCCAGTTGCACCTTGCGGCCTTCGAATGCCTTGATGTTGGCGTCCGATGCGCGCAGCGCCTTGCCCTGCGGCAGCAGGAAGTTGCGGGCAAAGCCCTCTTTCACGTTGACGACTTCGCCCATCTGGCCAAGCTTGGCCACACGTTCCAGCAGGATGACTTGCATGTCCTCGTCTCCTTACTTCACGACATAGGGCAGCAGCGCCAGGAAGCGGGCGCGCTTGATGGCGCGGGCCAGCTCACGCTGCTTCTTGGCGGACACGGCGGTGATGCGCGAGGGCACGATCTTGCCGCGCTCGGAAATGTAGCGCTGCAGCAGACGCGTGTCCTTGTAGTCGATCGCGGGCGCATTCTCGCCCGAGAACGGGCAAACCTTGCGGCGGCGGAAGAACGGTTTGTTCGCCATGATCAGATCCTTTCAGTCCGCTCGCGGCGTTCGCCGCGGTCACCACGATCACCACCGCGATCACGGTCGCCACGGTCGCGGTCGCCGCGCGGGCGGTCGCCACGATCGCCGCGGTCACCACGCTCGCCGCGCTCTTCGCGCTTCTGCATCTGGACCGAGGGGCCTTCCTCGTGCTTGTCCACGCGCACGGTCATGACGCGCATCACGTCGTCATGCAGGCGGGCAAGGCGTTCCATTTCCTGCACGGCGGCCGAGGGCGCGTCCGAACGCAGGAAGGCATAGTGGCCCTTGCGGTTCTTGTTGATCTTGTAGGCGAGGGTGCGGACACCCCAGTATTCGTTTTCGATGACCCGGCCGCCGTTGTCGGCCAGCACGGTCCCGAAATGTTCGATCAGCCCTTCGGCCTGCGTGTTCGACAGGTCCTGGCGGGCGATCAGCACATGCTCATACAGAGGCATGGCATCCCTTTCAGTTTTTCGGGCGCATTTCATCGACGGGCAATCCTTCCGCACCCGTCACGAGAGACTGCGCCGGTTGCAAGATCTCGGCGGAAGGATGGGGTCTTATAGCGGCGAATGCCGCGTATGCAAGGCGATTCGGGGAACCCGGCCCGGCAATCGCCGGGCCGGGCCGGGTGTCATTGCACCATCGGCTGGGGCAGCGGGCTGTCGGACGCGCGCACCGGCAGGATCGGGTGGACCACCTGCGGCTGCTTGCCCGTCAGTGTGCCCAGGAAGGCCACGATCTCGTCGGTCTGGGCTTCGGCCAGTTCGGTGCCAAGCTGCGACGAGGACATGATCTGCACCGCCTCGCGCAGGTCCCAGACGGCCCCGGAATGGAAATAGGGCGCGGTCAGCGCGACGTTGCGCAGCGGTGCTGCCCGGAACACATAATCGTCGCTGGCCGTCTGCGTCACGGTGAAGCGGCCCCGGTCGCCTTCGGGCAGGACCGATCCGCCGGGCCGTTCCACCACACCGAAGGGATAATAGTCCTGGCCGCCCACGTTCACGCCGGAATGGCAGGCGGTGCAGCCCGTGTCCATGAAGGCCGCAAGACCGCGCTTTTCCTGTTCCGTCATCGCCGCGTCATCGCCTTTCAGATAGCGGTCGAAGGCGCTGTCGGGGGTGATGAGGGTCGCCTCGAACGCCTCGATCGCGCGGGCGAAGTTGTCGAAGCTGACGGGCGTCGCCTCGTCGGGGAATGCCGCCTCGAAGGCCTCGACATAGCCGGGCATCGAGTTCAGCGTGCCGATCAGGTTTTCGGGGGTGTTGTTCATCTCGACCCCGGCCTGGACGGGGCCCTTCGCCTGTTCGGCAAGGTCGGGCGCGCGGCCGTCCCAGAACTGCGCGATGTTGAAGATCGCGTTCAGCATCGTGGGTGAGTTGCGCGGCCCCTGCTGCCAGCCATGGCCGATCGAGGTGGTCAGCCCGTCCACGCCGCCCAGGCCCACGTTGTGGCAGGTCTGGCAGGAAAACAGGCCTGACAGCGACATGCGCGGATCAAAGAACAGCATCGCGCCAAGATCCACCCGTTCCGGGGTCAGCACGTTGTTGGCCGGGGCCTGGGGCGTCTGGGGAATGGGCTCGAACCATTCCAGGGCGGCGGCTCGCAGGTCGGCATCCGGCGGAAGCGCGGTCTGGGCCAGCACGGGCTGCGCAAGCGCGCCCAGTGCGGCGATGGCAAGAAGGGATGTCTTCATGGCTGTCTCTCGTTTCATGTCTCGCGCGCCCGGGATGGATGATGCCGGCCATTCGCGACCGCCGCCCTGATGCAGATCAAACCGGGACGCTTGCGATGCGCGCGGCGCTGCGCCACGATGTCGCATTGCAGCAGGGCGGGATGGCTTGGATGGCGCTTGAGGATGCAAAGAACCAGGTCGATCAGGCCTTTACCCGGAAGGACCCGCGCGGCCTGTCCTTCGAGAACGCCTTCGGCGGCGCCACCAGCTTCCTGCGCCGGCGATACAGCAAGGACCTGGCGGGCGTCGATGTTGCGGTGACGGGCATCCCCTTCGACCAGGCGGTGACGCACCGCCCCGGCACGCGCTTCGGCCCCCGCGCGATCCGCGAGGCCTCGGCGCTGCAGGCCTTCGATGCGCCCTATGGCTGGGGCTATGACCCCTTGTCCGTGCTGACGGTGGTGGATTACGGCGACATGGCCTTCGATTACGCCAACACGCGAGAGGTTCCCGCGCGGATCGAGGCGCATCTGGGCGCGATCCTGGACGCCGGCGCCGCCCCGATCACGCTGGGGGGCGATCATTCCATCACCCTGCCGATCCTGCGCGCGGTGGCGGCCCGGCGCGGGCCGGTGGCGCTGATCCAGTTCGACGCCCACTCTGATACATGGATGGACGACGACCCGGACCGGATCGACCACGGGACGTTTCTCTACAAGGCGATCCGCGAGGGGGCCGTGGATCCTGCGGCCAGCGTCAGCATCGGCATCCGCACCGACAATCCCGATACGCTGGGCGTGACGATCCTTGACGCGCCGTCGGTGCATCGCGACGGGGTGGACGCCACGCTGGCCCGGATCCGGCAGGTGATCGGCGAGCGTCCGGTCTATGTGACCTTTGACATCGACGCGCTGGATCCGGCCTTCGCGCCCGGCACCGGCACGCCGATCTGGGGCGGGTTGGCAAGCTGGCAGGCGGCGGCGCTGCTGCGCGGGCTGGCGGGGGTGGACCTGATCGGCGGCGATGTGGTCGAGGTCTCGCCCCCTTATGACACGACCGGGGCCACGGCGATCGCCGGGGCGCATGTGGCGATGGAGTTGATCGCGCTTTACGGCTGGACGCGGCGCTGACCTCGGTCCCGCGGCAGCGGGGGCTGTCTGCCCCCGGACCCCCGAGGGTATTTCGGCAACGAAGAAGTCCTTGTTTGCCTGATCGGGCGCGGGTAATCCCCTGCCATGTTGCCCGAAGATCGCCTGTCCCAGATCGTCCAGCGGTTCGAGTTTCTCGAAGCGCAGTTGAACGCCGGCGCGGCCCCCGACCAGATCGCCCGGATCAGCCGCGAATATGCCGAACTGAAGCCCGTGGTCGAGCAGATCGCCCGCTGGCGCGAGGCCGGCGCCGGCCTGGCCGAGGCCGAGGCCATGCTGGCCGATCCCGAGATGCGCGACCTTGCCGCCGATGAACTGGCCCGCCTGCGGGACGAGATGCCGGCCTTGGAACAGGCGCTGCGCATCGCCCTGCTGCCCAGGGACGCGGCCGATGCCCGCCCCGCCATCATCGAGATCCGCCCTGGCACCGGCGGGGACGAGGCCGCGCTGTTCGCGGGCGATCTTCTGTCGATGTATCGCCGCCATGCCGAACAGCAGGGCTGGACCTTCCAAATGCTGGACCTGACGGAAACCGAACTGGGCGGCGTCAAGGAAGCCGTGGCCCGCGTCGAGGGCGAGGGCGTCTTTGCCCGGCTGAAATACGAATCCGGCGTCCACCGCGTCCAGCGGGTTCCCGAAACCGAATCGGGCGGGCGCATCCACACCAGTGCCGCGACCGTGGCAGTCCTGCCAGAGGCCGAGGAGGTCGATATCGACATCCCCGCCGGCGACATCCGCATCGACACCATGCGCGCCAGCGGCGCTGGCGGCCAGCATGTGAACACCACCGATTCGGCGGTGCGCATCACCCACCTGCCCACCGGCATCGTCGTCACCAGCAGCGAGAAGTCCCAGCACCAGAACCGCGCCAATGCCATGGCCGTGTTGCGCGCCCGGCTTTACGACATGGAGCGTTCGCGCGCCGATGCCGAACGGGCGGCGGACCGCAAGTCGCAGGTCGGGTCGGGCGATCGCAGCGAACGGATCCGCACCTATAATTTCCCGCAGGGGCGGATGACGGATCACCGCATCAACCTGACGCTTTACGCGCTGGACCGGATCATGGCGGGCGATCTGGGGGACATCATCGACGCGCTGACCGCCCATGACCAGGCGGCGCGCCTGGCCGCCGAGGGATGAGGCTGTCCGAGGCTCGTCGCGATGCCGCCCGGCGGCTGACGAGGGCGGGGATCGAGGGTGCGGCCCGCGACGCCGACCGGATCCTGGCTGCGGTTCTGGGGATCGAGCCGGGGCGGCTGCGGTTGCTGGGCGACCGCGCCCTGACGGGTGGCGAAATGGACCGGCTGGACCGGGACCTGGCCGCCCGCAGCGCGCACCAGCCGGTTGCGCAGATCGTCGGTTTTCGCGACTTCTATGCCCATCGCTTCCGCGTCACCCCCGACACCCTGGACCCGCGCCCGGAAACCGAGGTGCTGGTGGATCAGGCGCTTGGCCTGCCCTGGAAAAGCGTCCTGGACCTGGGCACGGGAACCGGGGCGATCCTGATATCCCTGCTGGCGGCACGTCCGGGGGCGCGGGGGCTGGGGACGGACATCTCGGCTGCGGCGCTGGAGGTGGCGCGGGGGAATGCGGCCAGGATCGGGGTTGAGGCGGATTTCACCCTGTCGGACTGGTATGGCGGCGTGACGGGCCGTTTCGATCTGATCGTGTCGAACCCGCCTTATATCGCCTTGGACGAGATGGCCGGCCTTTCCGACGATGTGCGGGATTGGGAACCCCATTCGGCCCTGACCGATGGCGCGGACGGGCTGACGGCCTATCGCGCCATTGCGGCGGGGGCTACGGACCGCCTGACGCCCGGCGGGCATGTGCTGGTGGAAATCGGTCCGACCCAGGCCCAGGCCGTGGCCGCGATGTTTGCGCAAGCAGGGGCCGAGACACGGGTGATCCGCGATCTGGACGGTCGCGACCGTGTCGTTCTGGCCCGTTTTTCCGCCTGAAACCCGTGAATCGCCGCATTCATGCAAGTTTTCACTTGTCAGCCCGCGCGGGGCATGATTAGTCGCCCTTGTGCAGGGGGCAGCGATGCCAACGCACGGGTCTGCCTGCAAAAGCCGTTTCCCTGATGAACGCCGATCGCGTTTGTTCGGGCGAAGGTCCTGGGCTGAACAGCAAAGTCCATATTTGTGACGCCCGTGCCGCCCGCGATGCCGTCCAGATCACTGGATCCCGGATTACACTGGAATCACGACAGACAAACTGATGAGATCATCGAAATCCCGTTCGCGCAACAAGTCGAACCGCCAGCGTTCGCTGGGCAATATCGTCAACCGCGTCTTCGACAGCTCTGGCCCTGAGGGCAAGGTACGCGGCACGCCCCAGCAGATCATCGAGAAATACCTGACCCTGGCCCGCGACGCGCAGTTGTCCGGGGACCGGGTGGCCGAGCAGTCCTTCCTGCAGCACGCCGAGCATTACACGCGGATGCTGGGCGAGGCGCAGAAGGAAATGGCCGAACGCCAGCAGTTCCACCAGCCCCGCCAGGACGGGGATGAGGGGCGTGATGTCCCGGCGAACGGCAATGGCGGCCACCAGCACCGCGAGCAGGCTGCGCGCGACCACGGCAGCCGCGACGACAACAACCGTGACAATGGCAACGGCCGCGACCAGGGACGCCGCGATCAAGGCGGGCGCGACAACGGTCATCAGGGCCAGCAGCGCGACCACGGGTCCCGCGACCAGGGCCAACGCGAACATCCCCGGTCCGAGCCGGCGCCCGAGGAACGGCGCGATATGCAGCCCGAACCCGCTTCGACACAGCCGGAGCCCGCGCCGCAGGAACCCTCGCAGCCCGATCCGGTCATGGCACCCGATGCCGGGGGGTTGCCTGACGCGGTGACCACTTCGGAAGATGAAGCCAGCGGCCCGGTCGAGACGCCCGAGGCGGCGGCCAAGCCTGCCCGCACTCGCGCCCCCCGCGCCCCGCGCGGCGACAAGCCTGCGGCGCCTCGCGCCCCGCGCGGCCGTCGCAAGTCGGCCGAGGGCGAACCCGCGCCCCAGGAAACCCCTGCCGGCGAAGAATAGGATCGAAGGGCCGCGACGAACCGTCAGCGGCCCTTTTCATTGGCTTTGCCGGGCATCCTGCAAGGCGCGGGCCAAGGCGCAGAACCGTTCGAGGTCGATCTCCTCGGCGCGGGCGGTGGGCGGAATCTCCGCCTGTTCCAGCAGCGATTCGATCTGCGGATGCAGGCCGCGCAAGGATGCGCGCAGCATCTTGCGCCGCTGGTTGAAGGCCGCCGCCGTGACCTGCGACAGGACCGCCGGATCGGCGGGTTGGCGGGGTTGGGGCAGGGCGGTCAGCTGGACCACCGCCGAATGGACCTTGGGGGCGGGCACGAAAGCCTCGGGCGGCAGGGTCATCACGATGCGGGCATCGGCCCGCCACTGGGCCAGCAGCGCAAGGCGGCCATAGGCCTTGCTGCCGGGCGCGGCGACGATGCGTTCCGCGACCTCTTTCTGAAACATCAGCGTCAGCGACTGCCAGAAGGGCGGCCATTCGGGCGGGGTCAGCCAGCGGATCAGCAGTTCGGTGCCGACATTGTAGGGCAGGTTAGCGGCGATTCGGATCGGCGGGGTCAGATGGGCCAGGGGATCGACATAAAGCGCATCGCCGTGGATCACCGTCAGGCGACCCGGATAGCGGTCGGCGATTTCCTGCAGGGCGGGCAGGGCGCGGGCATCCTTTTCGATGGCAAGGACATGGCGCGCGCCTTCCGCCAGCAGGCCACGGGTCAGGCCGCCTGGGCCTGGGCCGATCTCCAGCACGTCGCACTGGGTCATGTCACCGGCCTGGCGCGCGATCTTGGCGGTCAGGTTCAGGTCCAGAAGGAAGTTCTGCCCAAGCTGCTTTTTCGCCCGCAGGTCGTGGCGGGCGATCACCTCGCGCAGGGGCGGCAGGTTGTCGATGGTGCTCATGCCCGCGCCGCGGCCATGTCGCGGGCCATGCGCAGGGCGGCGATGGTGGATGCGGGGCTGGCAATGCCCTTGCCTGCGATGTCGAAGGCGGTGCCGTGGTCGGGCGAGGTGCGGATGAAGGGCAGGCCCAGCGTGACGTTCACGCCGCCCGCGAAATCCAGCGTCTTGATCGGGATCAGCGCCTGGTCGTGATAGGTGCAGATCGCCGCGTCGTATCGGGTCCGAGCCGGGGCATGGAACATCGTGTCGGCGGGAAGGGGGCCGGACAGGTCGAAGCCTTCGGCCCGCAGGCGCGCAAGCAGCGGTGCCATCCAGTCGGTTTCCTGGCGGCCCATCGTGCCGCCCTCGCCCGCATGGGGGTTGAGGCCCGCCACCGCCAGGCGCGGCGCGGCGATGCCGAAGTCGCGGATCATCGCGGCATGGGTGATGCGGATCGCCTGTTCCAGGACCCCGTCGGTCAGGGCGGCGGGCACGTCCTGCAAGGGAATGTGGATCGTCGCGGGCACCACGCGGCAGGGCGGTTCCACCGTGGTCGAGGCCAGCATCATCGCCACCGTCACGCCCCCCGCCAGGTGCGCGAGGTATTCGGTATGGCCCGGAAAGGCGAAGCCCGCGCCTTCCTTCAGCGCCTGCTTGCTGATCGGCAGGGTGCAGATGCCCGCCGCCTGTCCCGCCGATACCAGATCGACCGCCCGGGCGATCACGGCGATCACGCCCGCCGCATTGGCGGGATCGGGGCGACCCGGAACCGCGGGGACGGCGAAGTCGTGGCGCAGGACGGGCATGTGGCCCGCAGGAACCGGGTCGTCGGGGCGGGCGATCTCGGCGAAGGCCGTGCCTGCCGGCAGGTGCCGGGGATCGCCCATCCAGGCGAAATCGACGCCGGACGCCAGCGCCTGCGGGGCCAGTTCCGGCCCGACGCCTGCCGGTTCGCCGCAGGTCAGGATGATGCGCCGCATCGTCACGGTCGGCGGATCAGGGCTTCGGCGCGCAGTTCGGCCAGATAGGCCTCGGCTGCGGCATTGGCCTTGCGGTTGAAGATCTCGTCCCGGACGGCTTCGCGGGTGGGCAGGGCGTTGGCCTCGGGGATCGCGGCCTCGACTCCGTCATCGGGCAAGGCGGTGGTGGCCACGTCATCGGACAGGTCGGCCGCAAGGGCGGGCTGGCGGGAACACAGCATCACCAGATCGGCCCCATTGCCGTAATCGACCACGCCTGTTTCGTTCGCGTCCATCGTCGCCAGGCGCTGCGCGATCAGCGTGGGAACGGCGCCCTGTGGCACGGTCTGGCGCTGGACCTGGCCCGCCTGGGCGCCCGCCTGGACATAAAGGTCGTCGCAGGACCGCGTCCGCGCGCCCAAGGTCGCTGCATCCGCCGCCGTGGGCAGGCGCAGGGTGGCATAGTCGATCACCTGTTCGGTGGCGCCAGGGCGCAGCGTGCCCTGGCTGTCGCGCAGATGGAACAACACCACCGCGCCCTCGACGGTCAGGGGCTGGGTCGTCTGGCCGGGTTGCAGGGCCGTGATGACCGGGCGCAGGCTGGGCGGCAGGTTGTCGATGTTCACCCAGGCCAGGCGTCCGCCCGACTGGGCCGAATCGGCGGCGGAATACTGCCGTGCCGCCGCCTCGAATTCGTCGGACGAAAGGCCTGCCCCGGCGATCTGGCGTGCAAGGTTCAGCGCCTGTTCCTCCTGGCCCGGAGGCGCGGGGATGATCAGTTCGGAAATCAGCACCCGCGACAGGATCGGTGTCTCGATCACACGGCGCAGTTCCTGATCGACCTCGGCCTCGGACACCTTGATCCGGGGCACGACGCGTTCGCGGATCACCTGCCGCCAGACAAGGCCGGCGCTGACGAAATCGCGATAGGCCTGGGGTTCGACACCGGCGCCTTCCAGCGCGGCGGTGAATTCGGCCGCCGACAGGCCCGCGCGGCCGGCGAATTCCTCCAGCCCGTTCTGCAGGCCTTCGTCGGTCGGGACGATGCCAAGCTGCCGGGCGGCATGGTTGCGCAGCCGGTCGTCGATCAGCGCCTGCTGCGCCTGTTCGGCCGTGGTGCCGGGGGCGCCCAGGATCTGCATGAAACGCTGGCGCTGTTCCACCTCATAGCGGGTGATGGCGGCACTGTTGATATAGACCACCGGCTCGAACGGGTTCTGCGCAAGGGCCGGTGCCGCTGCCGCAAGCGCCGCCGTCAGGGCGAAGCCGGAAAGGAAATGCCGCATCTGCTGGCCCCCGTGTCTTTTGTTGGCGTGTTCGTTTCTTGGCGCGAAGCTTAGCGTATGCAGGACCGGCGCGCCACCGTGCCCGGCAGATCTTCCTGCATCCCGAAGCCGCCCAGCCGGACCGAGAATCCCACGCTGGTTTCGGGGTTCACGTTGTCCGAACTGGTGAAGCGCCGGGACACGCCCATTTCGACGGTCAGGCATTCGTTGCGATAGGTGACGTCCAGCGAGGCGCGTTGCGCCTGGTCGGCCACGAAATCGTAGCGAGTCTCGGCGCTGCCCCACCAGCCGTCGCGGATCTGCCAGCCGACATTGGCGACCAGTTCGCTGATGTCCGGAACGGCGGTGTCGTCCTGGGCATAGCCGTCCAGCCACAGATGCCCCGCCGAAAGCTGAAGGTCGTCGCGCAGCCAGCCCAGCCGCAATTCGTTGCGCGACATGTCCAGGTCGTCGTCGAACAGTGCCCGATTGGCGATGGCAAGGCCGGTGCCGCTGTCATACTGGGCCGAGACCAGCCAGTCGGAACTGGTCCCCGACAGGGCCGAATTCGGGGGAAAGTCCAGGTCGGCTTCGGTGCGGAAGACGCGCCCGCCGGTCAGGGCCAGCGACCAGCCGGTCGGATCGAGGCGCGTCCAGGTCACGCCAAGATTGGCGCGCAGGCCGCTTTCGCGGGCATCCCAGCCGGGAAAGCGGCTTTCGGAAAACAGGTTGCCCTCGTCGAACTCGATCAGGCGGCTGTCCTCGTTGGGGATGTCCCCGTCACCTCCGGGGGGGGAATACAGGATCTGCGCCACCGGTTCGACCATATGCGTGGCCCCGTCGCTGCCGCCGATCAGGGGCCAGCGCAGTTCGACGCCCAGCATGGGATCGGCGCGGGCCTCGAGGTCGTCATAGCCGCTGTCCTGCGCGATGCGATAGATGTCCGCGTTCAGGCCGGCCAGGGCGGCGCCCACCACCCCGCCGGGCAGAATCTCGCTGCGCCGCCAGTCCAGCCCGACCGAGGCGCGGGCCATGTCGCGACCCAACTGATCCTGGTCCGAGGGGCGGCGATGGGCGTGGACCGACCATTCCAGCAGCCCCTGCCCGCCGATGTAATCGGGCGTGAAGCGCCGCTGCCAGATCACGTCGGCCACCTGCGCGGGAGAGGTGCTGTTGTCCTCGTCCTCGCGCAGCGAGCGATAGTTTCCGACCCGGCCGAAGAACAGCCGGTCACGGGTCACGCGTTCCAGCGTGAACCCGCTCCACAACCTGTCGGCATCGGTGATGTCGTAATCCAGCAGATAGGCGCGTTCGGACACGGCCTGCACCTGCACCCCCAGCCGATAGCCGCGCGGCAGGTCGAACAGGGCATTGCCGAACAGGTATCCCCGCGTCTCGCCCGGCCGGATGTCGTCGCGGGTGATCGCGCCGTTCCATTCGGTGACGCCCTTTGTCCAGGCCTGGCGATACCGCAGTTCCAGCGTTCTTGTGCGATCGGCCGAGACATAGGGCGTCACCGTCACGTCGGCATGATCGCCCAGGGTGACGAAGTAGGGAACCTTGACCCCGAAGCCCAGGCTGGAGGTGGTGCGGAACTGGGGCCGCAGGAATCCGGTGCGGCGTTCGACGGTGGGATCGGGCGCCGTCACGGTGAAGGGCACGGCGGCCAGCGGCACGCCGAAGGCGCGGAACTGCGGGCGATCGAAGGTCAGCAGCCGCGTTTCCGCATCATGGGTGATGCTGCGGGCGCGGATTTCCCACAATGGCGTCGGGTCGCTGGCGCAGATCTGGCAGGACGAGGCGACGACCTGGCGCAGGGTGGTCGTCCGGCCATTGCCGGTGCGCGTCGCCTCGGTCGCGGCAAGCTGCAATTCGCGCGCCAGCACCAGGCGGGCGCCGCGGATGATGCCGTCCTGCAATTCGCGGTCAAGCTGGCCGCTGTCGGCGATCAGCACGGCCTCGGCATCGGGGTCGGCCGCGCCGGGTCGGGACAGGTGGATCGGGCCTTCGATGGTCAGGGTTCCCGTCGGCCCGTCCACGACGATGCGCGATGCCACCAGCCGCGCGCCGTGGTACCAGACGACGACGCCCCCCGCCGCGATCAGCGTCCGGTCCCCTTGCAGGACCATGCTGTCGGCCAGGACCGTGGCGGCGTCGTCTTCCGGCCCGCCCGGGTCGCGGGCGGGCAGGGTGACGTCGGCGTCGGGCGCCGCGGCCTGCAACCTGGGGGCATAAGGGGTGCGGTCGCCCAGGATGGCATCGCCCAGGGGATCGGCGGTGGGCGCCAGGGCGGCCTCGTCGTTCCAGCGAAAGCCGCCGGCCCCGCCCATGCCGCCCGCGCCAAGGCCCGGATCCTGGCTCAGCATCGTCTGGCCAAGGGCCAGGGACGGCGCCATCATCAGCACGGCCCCGCAGATCCCCCATGTCAGCACGCGCGTTTTCATCCGTCCTCCCGCGCCAGGATCAGCGTCAGCGCCAGCAGACCCCCCACCAGCGGCGGCGTCCACCCGGAAAGCCAGGGCGGAACCTGTCCATTGTCGCCCAGAACCTGCGCCAGATTGCGCAGGAAGAACAGCCCGATCCCGGCCCCGAAGGCCAGCAGCACCGCGCCGCCCGTGTTGCGGCCGCGCACATGCTGCATGGTGAAGGCGGCGGCGATCATCACCATCGCGGCCATCAGGAAGGGGCGCGCCAGTTCCATGTGCAGCCAGACCTTGTGGCGGGCGGCGGAAAAGCCTGCCCGTTCAAGGCCCGCGATGAAGCCCGGCAGGTTCCAGACCGGCACCGCCTCGGGGCGGCCGAAGCCTTCGCGGATGCGCTGCGCGGTCAGGTCGGAGGCCAGTTCCATCCGGTCGGCCGATGTGGCGGCGGCCTCGGGATTGGTGTCGGACAGGGGATAGTCGCGCACGTCCGACAATTCCCAGCGGCCGGGGGCAAGGCGCGCTTCCCTGGCCTCGATCCGGCGGACGGGGCCTTTCGCCTCGTCGAAGACCATGAAGGTCGCGTCGTAAAGCGTCGTGGCGTCGGGGCTGGCGCGGCGGGCGCGGATGACGATCTGGCCCGCTTCCTCGGTGCCCTGGGCCACGGCCTGGCGCAGCCAGACGGCGCTGTCGCCCACCGACACGGTCTGGCGGCTGTTCCGGTCGATCTCGGCCACGGCCTCGTCGAAGCGGGCGCCGGTGACGGCGACCAGGGGGTTCAGAACGGCCACCGTCAGCGCGCCGACCAGGACGGCGGTGACGGCGGGCGCGGTCACGACCTTCAGCGCCGAACGTCCCGATGCCCGGATCGCCACCATTTCGGACGTGCGCGCCAGGTTCAGAAACAGCGCGATCCCCGCCAGCACCGTCAGCAGCGGCAGGATCGAATAGAAACTGGACGCGACATTCAGCGCCGCCAGGCCCAGCGCGCCGCCCAGGCCGATGTCGCGGTCGGAGAACCGGCGGATCATCTCGATCATGTCGATCAGCAGCAGGATCAGCAGGAAGGCCCCGGTGATGGTGACGAAGGACCGCAGGAAGCGGCGCGCGACATAGCGGGCAAGGATCATGCCGGGGCGCCCCTCTGCCTGAGCCGCCGCGGCCTGCCCGCGATCCACAGCAGGGCGGCGCACATGACCGCCCCCACCCCTGCCGGGACATAAAGCAGGGGCCACAGCGACGGATCGCGCCCGGCCTGGTTCGCCGCCGCATTGGTCAGGAACTGCACCAGGATCAGCCCCAGGATCGCCCACAGCACCTGCCGCCAGACGCCGAAGCGCGAATAGCCGCCGATCAGCAGCGTGGCAAAGCCGATCATCGCCGCAACCGGCGACAACAGGGGCTGGGCGATCCTTTCATGCGCCTCGCGCCGGGCGTCGGGGGCCGTGGCGCCGGTCGCGGCCAGCAGCGCGGCGTCCGGGTTCAGCAACTGCAAGGTGCCGTAATCGCGCAGATCGCGTCTCTTTCGCGTCCCGCCCGACAGCATCGCCCCCACGTCATAGCTGAATTCCGCAAAGCGCGTGACGGCCAGCGACTGGCGGTCCCCCGTCTGCCGCAGGTTCTGCGACAGGCCGCGCAGCAGGATCAGCACCGGCCCGGTTTCCGCGCGCACGACCAGGGCTTCCTCGGAGGTGTAGATCACCTGGTTGGCGGGATCGCGCGCATCCTCGATGAACAGATCCAGAAGGCGGCCGTCGCTGGCGATGTCGCGGATGAACAGGGTGATGCCGTCCGCCGGATACTGGAAGCTGCCGGGCCGCAGGAACCGTTCGGTCGCGTCCTGGGCCAGTTCCGCCTGCCGGTCGGCCAGCCGCGCGCGGGCCATGGGCACCAGGCCATGCACCAGCACCGCCACCATCAGCCCCACGAAGACCCCGAAGACCAGCACCGGCCGCGCCAGCCGCCAGGGCGACAGCCCCGCCGCCTGCATCGCCACCAGTTCGGATTCGCCCGCCATCCGGTTCGTGCCGTAAGCCGTGGCCGCGAAGGCCGCGACCGGAAGGACGACCGAAATCACCAGGGGCAGGGTCAGCGCCGTGAATTCCAGCACCACAAGCGCGGTCTGCCCGTCGCTCAGAAGGTCGTCGAACAGGCTGACGGCGCGGTTGATCCAATAGACCGACACCAGCACCAGCGCGAAGAAGCCGAACAGGGTCAGCAACTGGCTGAGGATATAGCGGTCGATCCGGGGCATGTCGGCGGGATGTCCTTGGGCGGCGGTCACATACTTGCTTAGCGGCAAGGGCGGCTCTGGAAAAGGGTGCGCGGGGCGACTAGGCTTTCTTGCGCAGAATGATGAGGACGCCATGACCCACCCTGTCGAGATCACCTTCACGGAAACCGCAACCGACCGTCTGGCCGGGCATCAGGGACGGGTGGCGATGATCGTCGCGCCGGGGGGCGATCTGCCGCCGGGCCTGCCCGAGGCGACCCATCAGGCGGCGCAGCGGGCGATGGAATCGAAGGCGGGCAAGGCGCTTAAACCCGGCGCGGCGCTGGAACTGGCCTTTCCGGCGGGCATGGCGGCGGATGCGCTGATGCTGGTCGCCCTGCCCGATGACGCCAAGGTGGCGCAGGCGCGCAAGGCGGGCGCCGCCATCGGCGCCAAGCTGGGCAAGACCCACACGCTGGTGCTGGCGGGCGCGCATCCGCTGGCGAACGAGATCGCGCTTGGCATCGCGCTGCGCGGATACGATTTCTCGGTCTATCAGACCAAGCCTGCGGATGGCGACGGGGATGCAGGCGCCGACCCGATCCCGCAAAGCGTCACGCATGAACCCGAAAACGCCGTCCTTGCGGACGCCCAGGCCGACAGCGCCCCCGAAACCCCGGCCGAGCCGGTGTCGGAAAAGGCCCGCGTGACCTTCATGGCCGCCGATCCCGAAACCCTGGCCAGGGCCGCCCAGGACGCCGCCGCCGTGGCCGAGGGCGTGTTCTTCACCCGCGACCTGGTGAACGAGCCGGCCAATGTCCTGACCACCAGCGATTTCGCCGACCGCCTTAAGGCGATGGAGGAGATCGGCCTGACCGTCGAGGTGCTGGAGGAAGACCAGTTGGCCGACCTGGGAATGCGCGCGCTGCTGGGCGTGGGGCAGGGGTCGGAAAGCCCCTCCAAGGTGGTGGTCATGCACTGGAACGGCGGCGGGGAGGAAGCGCCCCTGGCCCTGGTCGGCAAGGGCGTGGTCTTCGACACCGGCGGCATCTCGATCAAGCCCGCAGCGGGGATGGAGGAGATGACGATGGACATGGGCGGCGCGGGCGTCGTCGCGGGCGTCATGCGCACCCTGGCCCTGCGCCGGGCCAAGGCGAACGTCGTGGGGCTGGTGGGCCTGGTGGAAAACATGCCCGACGGCAAGGCCCAGCGCCCGGGCGACATTGTGAAATCCATGAAGGGCGACACGATTGAGGTGATCAACACCGATGCCGAAGGGCGCTTGGTCCTGGCCGACGTGCTGTGGTACGCGCAGACGCGCTTCAACCCGTCCGCCGTGATCGACCTGGCGACGCTGACCGGCGCGGTCATCATCGCGCTTGGGCATGACAACGCGGGCGTCTTTGCCAATGACGACGCGCTTGCCGACAACATCCTGGCCGCCGCCAGGGCCGAGGGCGAGGGGGCATGGCGCCTTCCCCTGGGCCAGCCCTATGACAACCTCATCAAGTCGCGCCTTGCGGACATGAAGAACACCGGCGGGCGGGCGGCGGGATCGATCACGGCCGCGCAGTTCCTGCAACGCTTCATCCGCAAAGGCACGCCCTGGGCGCATATCGACATCGCGGGCGTGGCCCTGCCGCCGGCTGCGACCGACCTGGCGCCGAAGGGGGCGACCGGCTGGGGGGTCATGACGCTGGACCGCCTGATCCGCGACAGCTACGAGGCGAAATAGCCCCGATGGGCAACGCGCTGTTCTATCACCTGACCCGATCCCCGGCCGAAAGCCTCTTGCCGGTGCTGATCGGCAAGTCGCTGGCGGTGGGCTGGCAGGTGGAACTGCGCGGCACCGATCCGGCGCGGATGGAACGGCTGGATCTGCACCTGTGGCAGGGCGACGGCTTTTTGCCGCACGGGCTGGCGGGCGGGCCGCATGACGCGCGCCAGCCTGTGCTGCTGACGCTGGCGGGGCAGGGGGCCGCCAATGCCCCCGCCTGCCTGATGGCGCTTGACGGGGCCGAGGTGGCGCCCGCCGAATGCCAGGCCCTGACCCGCACCTGCATCATCTTCGACGGCGGCGATGCGACCGCCACGGCGCGGGCGCGCGATCAGTGGCGGGTGCTGACCGGCGCGGGCGTGGCGGCCGAATACTGGTCCGAGGAATCCGGCCGCTGGGAACGCAAGCGCTAGGGCTGCGTCAAGATAACGCTTGCCACGTGGGGACCGGATCTGGCATCGCGGAGCCCATGTGGCACAGATTGTCCCCCCGGCTTTTCGGCATGGCCTTTCTGGCCCTGCTGACCCTTGCCCTGGCGGCGGGGCTGTCGGCGCGTCCCCTTCCCTCAGAGATGGACCTGCGGCTTCAGGCATGGACCATGGCGGGCGTCAGCCTGGACGAGATCCTGTGCGAGGATCACGGCGACGGCAATCGGGGCCACGGCGGGCACTGTCCCTTGTGCAACCTGCCGCCGCCGTCGGGCCTGCCCGTGGTCGCGCCGTCCCTGCTGACGGTCGAACAGCGCATCCTGGCCCGGATCGTGCTGCCGCAGATCCGCCGGGCGGCGGGTCATGCGCGCGATCCCGCCCTTCCGAAGCGTGGCCCGCCCCACCTGATCTGAATCAAAGCCGCGCCGCCCGAAAGGGTGGCACATGCTCTTGTCCTTCAGGTCTTGTCCATGTCCCATATCACCGATTCCCCCCGGGCCGTTGCCGCCCGAACCGCGCTGCGTCCATTCATGCTGCGGATGCATTTCTATGTCGGGCTGTTCGTCGGCCCCTTCATCTTCGTCGCGGCCCTGACCGGGCTGCTTTACGTCCTGACGCCGCAGATCGAATCCTGGCTGTATCGGGACGCGCTTTACACCGACAGCACCGGTCCTGCTCGCAACCTGGCCGATCAGGCCCTGGCCGCGCGCACGGCCCTGGGCACGGGGCTTGCGGTATCCGCCGTCCGCCCCGCGACCGCGCCCGGAACCACCACGCGGATCATGTTTTCCGACCCCTCGCTTGGCGAATCCGAAAACCGGACGCTGTTCGTCGATCCCGCCACGCTGGAGGTGCGGGGCGACCTGACGACCTATGGCACCACCGGGATCCTGCCCTTCCGCATCGCGCTGGATTACCTGCACCGCAACATGATGCTGGGCAGCCTTGGCCGATATTACAGCGAACTGGCCGCAAGCTGGCTGTGGGTCGCCGTCCTTGGCGGGGTCGCGCTGTGGGCCACCGGTCCGCGCCGCCGCCGGACGGTCGCCGAGATGCCCGCCCCGCAGCGCCGCCGCTGGCTGCATTCCACCATCGGGCTGGTCCTGTCGCTGGCGTTGCTGTTCGTGTCGCTGACCGGCCTGACCTGGTCGCAGCAGGGCGGCGCGCGGATCGACGCCTTACGCGCCGGACTGGGCTGGGTCACGCCCTCGGCCAGCACGGCGCTTGAAGGGGCTGCGGTGCCCGCGTCGGACCATGGCGATCACGCGGGGCACGGCATGGCGGTTCGGGAAGACCGGCTGGACCAGCTTGACGCCGTGGCCGCCGCCGCCCGCGCGGGCGGGATCGATTCCCCGCTGATCGAGATCCGCCTGCCCAAGCCGGAACAGGCCTGGGTGGTGCGCGAATACGACCGCAGCTGGCCCACCCAGGTGGATACAGTGGCGATCCATCCCGACACGATGCAGATCACCAGCCGCGCCGATTTCGCCGACTTCACGCTGATCCCCAAGCTGGTTCGCTGGGGCATCGACGCGCATATGGGCGTGCTGTTCGGCCTGCCGAACCAGATCCTGATGGCGGCGGTGGCGATCGGGCTGATGGCGATGATCGTCTATGGCTATCGGATGTGGTGGGCGCGCCGTCCCGCGACGGGCGAGCCGCTGTGGTCCAGTTGGCGCCGCCTGTCGGCGGTGCAGCGTCTGGTCTGGGCGGTCCTGGCCCTGGCCCTTGGCTGGGCGCTGCCGGTGCTGGGCGTCAGCCTGGCCTTCTTCCTGGCGGTTGACCTGCTGCGGATGCGAGCCATGGGCCGGGCCCGCTTGCCCGGCTAGTCCAGCATCAGGGCCTTGGCCTTCCGCTTTGTCTTGGCAGTGCTGACATCCATGCAGACCTTCAGCAGGTGGATTCCCGGGATTGCCAGGATCGAGGCGGCAGCTTCAGCTTCGGGCCCGGGAAATCGACCTCCCCCTGCCATTCGGGGGGGCCCTTTCCTGCTGCCCGTCCATGCGGCTGACGAAGTTCCCGTGGCCCGAGAAGATCACGATCAGTGGCAGGCTCACCGCGAGGCCGAGGCCGATCAGCGCTCCATGCGCGGCTCCGTTGAGCTGCGCGAAAGGCCGTCACGCCGCCGCGTGACCGGCCAGCCGGGCATGCAGATCGGCGCGGCGCAGGCTGGCTTTGGGACCCTGCATGACGGCACGACCCCGTTCCAGCACCAGGAAATCGTCGCCCAGATCCCAGGCGAAATCGAAGAACTGTTCCACCAGCACGATGGCCATGTCGCCCCGGTCGCGCAGGGCGGCGATGACGCGGCCGATCTGGCTGATGATGTTGGGCTGGATCCCCTCGGTCGGTTCGTCCAGCAGCAGGACGCGGGGCTTGGTGATCAGCGCGCGGGCGATGGCAAGCTGCTGCTGCTGGCCGCCCGACAGGTCGCCGCCGCGGCGGTGCGCCATTTCGGCCAGGACGGGGAAGCTGTCGAAGATCTCGTCCGGGATGCGGCGGTCGGGGCGGGGCAGGCAGGCAAAGCCCGTCTCCAGGTTCTCGCGCACGGTCAGCATGGGAAAGATCGCCCGGCCCTGCGGGACATAGCCCACGCCCAGCCGCGCCATCTGCTGGGCGGTGACGCGGCCCAGGGGCTTGCCGTCGAAGGCGATGTCGCCGCCGGATCGGGGATGCCGCCCGGCCAGCAGGTTCATCAGCGAGGTCTTGCCCACGCCGTTGTTGCCCATCACGCAGGTGACCGATCCGGGACGCGCGGCGATGTCGATCCCGTGCAGGATCTGGCTGCTGCCGTAATGCAGGGTCAGGTTGGTGGCTTCCAGCATGTCAGCGCCCCAGATAGACTTCGATGACGTCGGGGTTGCGGGTCACATGGTCCAGCGAGCCCTCGGCCAGGACGGACCCCTGGTGCAGCACGGTGACCTTGCAGTTCAGGCGGCGCACGAAGTCCATGTCGTGTTCGACCACGACCACGGCCCGTGTCCGGGCCAGACGCACCAGCAGCGCGGTGGTCTGTTCGCGTTCGGCCAGGGTCATCCCGGCTGCGGGTTCGTCGACCAGCAGCAGGCGGGGTTCCTGGGCCAGCAGCATCCCGATCTCCAGCCATTGCTTCTGGCCGTGCGACAACTCGCCCGCCTTGCGGGTGATCTGGGCCGCCAATCCGACCTCGGAGGCCAGTTCGGCCACCTTGCCCGTCGAGTCCACCGTTGGCCGCCAGCCAAGCACCGCGAAGGGGTTGCGATTGGCCTTCAGCGCCATGGTCAGGTTGTCGGCGACGGTCTGGTCCTCGAAGACGGTGGGGCGCTGGAACTTGCGGCCGATGCCGGCGCGGGCGATCTGGGCTTCGTTCATCTTCAGAAGCGATTTCGGCGGTGTGCCCCATTTCACGTCGCCCGCGTCGGGCCGGGTCTTGCCGGTCACGATGTCCATGAAGGTGGTCTTGCCCGCGCCGTTGGGGCCGATCACGGCGCGCAGTTCCGCATTTCCGATGTTGAAGGACAGGTTGTCGATGGCCTTGAAGCCGTCGAAGCTGACCGAGATGCTGTCCACCTCCAGAAGGGCGCTCATGCCTTGGCCTCCTTGGCGTAGTGTTCGGGGGAAGGGGCGCGAAGCGGGCCGATCCGGTCCACGACCCCGGCGATGCCCTTGGGCGCGAACAGCGTGACCAGCACGAAGCCCAAGCCAAGCGCCACCTGCCACCAGTCCACCCAGTTGACGGTATAGCCCGGCAGGTGGATATCGGGAGCGCGCCCGCCGGTGAACCAGCTTGACAACAGCGACACCAACGCCGCCCCGATGATCGCGCCGTAAAGCCTGCCCCGCCCGCCGATGGCGACCCAGACGGCCAGGTAGATCGAGGCGATTGGCATCAGTTCCGCCGGGTTGATGATCCCGGCCTGCGGATAATACAGCGCGCCCGCCACGGCCGTGATCATCGCGGCCAGGGTGAAGACCACCAGCTTGAAACCCTCGACCGGGTAGCCGAGGAACCGCACGCGGGTTTCGTCGTCGTGGATGGCGCGGACCACGCTGCCGAACTTGCCGCTGACCAGCCAGGCCGCCAGCACGTATGCCAGCCCCAGGGCCAGGGCAGAGGCCCAAAGGAACCAGACCGACAGGGTGGCCTGATCGACCGCGTCCAGGCCGGGGATGTTCTGCAGCCCCGACAGCCCGTTGTTGCCGCGAAAGCCGCTGTCGTTCTGGAACAGCCACAGCGCAAGGGCCAGCGTCATCGCCTGGGTCAGGATCGACAGATAGACGCCGTTCACGCGGCTGCGGAACGCAAGCCAGCCGAAGGCCAGGGCCAGCAGGCCGGGCACCGCCAGGACCAGCAGAAGCTGGATCGGCAGCGAATGGGCGAAGGACCAGGCCAGCGGCAGGTCGGACGATCCGACAACGCCGAAGATCTGGTTGGCGACGCCTTCCTGCAGTTCCGCCGTCGTGGGCGGGATCGGGTTCTGGGCCAGCGACGCGGCGACGATGCCTTCGGTCCGCGCATACATCAGCCATTGCCCGATCAGATAGCCGCCAAGGGCGAAGAAGGCCATCTGGCCCAGCGACAGGATGCCCAGGTATCCCCAGACCAGGTCCATCGCCACCGCCGCAAGCGCCAGGCACAGGGTCTTGCCCAGCACCTTCACGGTCGAGGTCGGGACGGTGCCGTTGCCATAGGCCTGGCTCAGCAGGGTGACGGCGACGGTGAAGACGGCCAGGACCGCCAGCACGACCAGGATGGAGGGATTGCGCAGGATGAAGGGCTGCCGGGTCAGCTTTTCGGTCATTGGGTCACGCCTCTGCCGCGCGGCCGCGCTGCGGGATGATGCCGCGCGGCCGGAACTGGATGAAGATGATGATGAACAGGATCATGAAGGTCTGCGCGGCGAGCGTGTTGGCGGGGTTCAGGAACTCGATCACCTTGGACAGCCCGCCGATCAGCGCGGCGCCCGCCAGCGTCCCCCAGATATTGCCGACGCCGCCCACGACCACCGTCATGAAGCTTTGCACGATGTAGTGCTGGCCCAGTTCGGACGTGACCTGCGCGAACAGCCCGATGGCCACGCCCGCAATGCCTGCGATGCCCGACCCCAGGCCGAAGGTCATCATGGCGATGCGGTCGGGGTTGATGCCCATCGACGCCGCCATGCCGGGGTTCTGGGTCACGGCGCGGACCTCCAGCCCCAGGCGGGTGCGCTTCATGATGAACAGGAACAGGCCCAGGAACAGGAGCGCCAGGACGAAGATCGCCACCCGGATGGAACTGATCGAGATCACGTCGTTGACGGTGATCGCGCCTTCCAGCCAGGCGGGGGCGGTCAGTGGGCGGGCCTGGGTGCCGAAGATGTTCTTGGCAAGCTGCTGAAGCGCGATGGACACGCCGAAGGTCGCCAGCAGCGTTTCCAGCGGGCGATGCGCCAGGTGGCGGATGACCAGCCGATACAGCAACACCCCCGCGCCGAAGGTCACGGCGAAGGCCAGCGGCAGGGCCAGGACCAGCGACAGGGTGCGGTCAGCGACCAGGGTCTGGACGACATAGCCGGTATAGGCGCCCATCATGATGAACTCGCCATGCGCCATGTTGATGACGCGCATCACGCCGAAGGTGACGGCCAGCCCGATGGCCGCCAGGAAATAGATCGAGGCCAGGGACAGCGCGTCCAGCCCCAGATCGATGCCGGTCATCGCCGCCAGCCGCACCTGCGCGCCGGTCTGCGCCGCGCGGGCGGCGTCGGTCACGTCGCTGTTCGGCTCAGCGTAGATTTCGAAGAAACGGTGGGCGTCTATGGCTGCCTCGGCCTCGGCCTCGGTCGCGGCGGGGGGCACGGCGCCCGAGGCTTCAAGCGCCTCGTAGGCGCGGTCGCGGGCTGCCGGATCCGAAAGCTCGGCCACCGGGACGCCGCCCACGCTTCCGTCCACGATATTGGCGGCAAGCGCGTTGCGCTGATCGGCGGGGGTCAGGCGGGGTTGCAGGACGCCCTGGCTGGTCAGCAGGGCGATGGCGGCCTCTCGCGGGAAGTCGGCCTCGCCCACCGTCAGTTCGCGGGCGATGTTGGCATCCGGCCTGGCAGGGGCGGCGACGCGGGTTGTCGCCAGCAGCGGGTTCAGCGCGGCCCGGAAGTCCAGGCCGACATCGCCCGACATCGCCTCGATCGCCGCGACGCGGGCGGCGGGGTCGGGATCGAAGCGGATCGCCAGAAGGGCCGTCACCCGGTCCCGCTGCGCGGCCAGGGCGGGATCGGCCTCGGCCGGGGCGGCGCGCAGGGCCGCAAGATGCTCGGCGGTGCCGTCGCGGGCGATGCTGGCCAGGGCGGCGGCGCGGCGGGCCGGATCGGGGCTGGAAATCTCTCCGGCGACAAGGGCGGATTCGATGATGCCGCGCACGCCGGAATTGGGGCGCAGCATCTTGGGATCGGCGCCGGGAACGGGCTGGCCGGTCACGGCATCGGTGGCGGCGTCGCCATCCACGATCAGCAGCCGCCCGTCATCCGTCACCCCAAGCGCGCGGCCCGCCCAGGCGGCCAGCAGGGCCAGCCCCTCGGGTCCGGTGGCGGCGATCTGCGCCACCAGGGGTTCGACCGTGCGGCGCGAGGGATTTTCGATCTGGTCCAGGTTCTCGGCCACCACCGCCTCAAGCGCGGGGTTCGCGCTGGCGGGCAGCGCCAGAAGCAGCGTCAGGGCAAGGGCGATCAGCGGGCGGATCATGGCGTGTTCCTTGGGCGAAGGGGGGCGGCGGGACCGCCCCGGCAAGGGTCAATAGTTCGACTGGACCTGCACGCAGGCGTTCGTCTGGGTGTTGAACATGCCGCAGTCCTTGCCCGGCCAGTCGGCTTCCAGCTTGGCGGATTCCGGCAGGAAGTCGGTCCAGGCATCGCCCGGCACGGGTTCGGTCTGGCTGACGATGTCGAACTGGCCGTCCTCGCGGATTTCCCCGATCAGGACGGGCTTGGTCAGGTGGTGGTTCGGCAAGACGGTCGCGGTGCCGCCGGTCAGGTTCGGAACCTCGACGCCGACAAGGGCGTCCAGGACCGGATCGACATCGGTGGTGCCCGCCTTTTCCACGGCCGCGACCCAGGCGTTGAAGCCGATCACGGTGGCCTCCATCGGGTCGTTGGTCACGCGGTCGTCGTCGCCGATGAAGGTTTTCCATTCCTCGATGAAGGCGGTGTTGGCATCCGATTCGGCGGTCTGGAAATAGTTCCAGGCGGCGAGGTGACCGACCAGGTTCGCGGTATCCAGGCCCGCCAGTTCCTCCTCTCCGACCGAGAAGGCCATGACCGGGATGTCGTCGGCCGAAACGCCCGCCGCCGCCAGTTCCTTGTAGAAGCCCACATTGGCGTCGCCGTTGATGGTAGAGACCACGCCGACCTTCTTGCCATCCGCGCCAAGCGCCACGACATCCGCCACGATCTTGGACCAGTCCGAATGGCCGAAGGGGGTGTAGTTGACGAAGATGTCGCCTTCCGCCACGCCCTTGCCCTTGAGATAGGCGCCCAGGATGTTGTTCGTGGTGCGCGGATAGACATAGTCGGTGCCCAGCAGCGCCCATTTCTCAACGCCCAGTTCCTCGGCCATATAGTCCACCGCCGGGATCGCCTGCTGGTTCGGCGCGGCGCCGGTATAGATCACGTTCCTGGACGACTCCTCGCCTTCGTATTGGACGGGATAGAACAGCAACCCGTTCAGTTCCTCGATCACCGGCAGCACGGATTTGCGGCTGACGCTGGTCCAGCAGCCGAAGATCGCGTCCACCTCGCTGACGGTCAGCAATTCGCGCGCCTTTTCGGCGAACAGCGGCCAGTCGGATGCCGGATCCACGACCACGGCTTCCAGCGGACGGCCCAGCAGCCCGCCCTTGGCGTTCTGCCGTTCCACCATCATCAGGACCGTGTCCTTCAGCGTGGTTTCCGAGATCGCCATGGTGCCCGATAGCGAATGCAGCACGCCGATCTTGATCGGCTCGCCGTCCTGCGCCATCGCGCCCGTTGCCAATGCCATGGCGGTGGTCAGCGCCAGCATCGCGGACAGTTTGTTCATCATCACCTTCCCCGGCCGTTCGGCCCTGTGTCCCTGTTGTTCCCGTGAAGGCGCAGGGCCTTCGCACCTGCAGCAAGACGGGATTTGCCGGGGCTGAACAGGCCTTGGGCAGGTTTCGGGCGGGGGATGCGGCAACTGGGTGGACCCTGGGCAACCCTGCGGGCAATTGCCCGCGCCGCAGGCAGGTTCAGGCTGCGCGCGGCTGCAATCCGCCCTGGTCAATCAGGAAATCGACGATCCGGTCCACCCCCTGGCCGTGGCGCAGTTGCGCCATGATCACCGGGCGGGCGCCACGCGCATTCCGCGCATCGGATTCAAGCAGTCCGGCGTCCACGCCGACATGGGGCGCAAGGTCGGTCTTGTTCACCACCAGCAGATCCGACCGCGCCAGTCCCGGCCCGCGCTTGCGGGGAATGTCCTGGCCCGCCGCCGTGTCGATGACATAGATCGTCAGGTCCGCCAGCTCCGGCGAGAAGGTCGCAGCCAGATTGTCGCCGCCCGATTCGATCAGGATCAGGTCCAGATCCGGAAAGGCCGCGTTCAGGTCCGCGATGGCGGCCAGGTTGATGCTGGCATCCTCGCGGATCGCGGTATGGGGGCAGCCGCCGGTTTCCACGCCCCGGATGCGTTCGGCGGGCAAAACCTGGGCGCGCATCAGGGCCTCGGCGTCCTCGCGGGTATAGATGTCGTTGGTGACGACCGCCATCGACAGGCGCGGCGCAAGCGCGCGGGCCAGTTGCTCGGTCAGCGTGGTCTTGCCCGCGCCGACGGGGCCGCCGATGCCGACGCGCAAGGGTCCATGGCGGGGGCCGGTGTTGCTCATGATCTGAATATCCTGACGGGCATGGTTTCGTGGCGCATGGCGGCGATGTCGGCGCCCCAGCTTGCAGAGGCGAGGTCGTCCTCGGTCGCCGTGGCAGCGCGCGCGGCGGCGGCAAGGATCGCGGGTTGAAGCGCCGCCAGCATCCGCTGGCCTTCGACCGGGCCCAGCGGCATGAAGCGGACGGCGGCGCTGATCAAGGCAGCAGCCTGGGCCTGCAGGAAGGCCGCGATGATCTCTGGGTGCGGCAGGGGCATGGCGGCGCAAGCCCGCCCAAAGGCCACGGGCAACGCCGCGGGAGGCTGCTGCCGCCCAGTCAGCGCGGCGATGTTGGCGGCGAAGGCGGTGCCCTGTTCGACCGTCTCGGCCAGGCGCTGCGAGGTCGGGCAGGCGGCGCGGGCCAGGTCGTCCAGGGCCGCGTGATCGGCGGCGCGCAGCGACAGCGCGACCATGACCGCATCGGTCCAGCCCGCGCCGAAGTCCATCCAGTCGGCAAGCCATTGGGCCAAGGTGGCGCGGGTGACGAGGCCCCCGTCCATGGCCCATTCCAGCCCCTGCGACCAGGCGAAGCCGCCTACCGGAAAGGCGGGCGACAGGACCTGGGCCAGATGCAGGCGCGCGGCCTCAGGCGTGGTGATGGGCGTGGCTGTGGTCATGCGCGTGATGGTGCGAAGATCCGTGGTCATGGCCGAAGGTCCGGCCATGTCCATAGGCGCCGCCTTCCGGACGGAAAGGCAGGTCCGCGTGCTGGATCTCTGCCCCAAGCTGGCGCAGCATGGCTTCCAGGACATGATCCTGGCGGATGATCAGGCGGTCGGCCTCGATCCGGCAGGGGGTGTGGCGGTTGCCGATATGCCAGGCAAGGCGTGCCAGATGGCCGCGGATGACCAGCACCGGTTCGGGTTTCGCGCGCGTGACGATGCGGCGGCCGTCGGACAGTTCGAAGGCGTCGCCGTCTTCCAGGCTTGTCACCTCGGGCAGATCGACCAGGAAGTCGCCCGTGCCGCAGGCCAGCTTCTTGCGGCGAAGCAGGCGGCCTTCGTAATCCAGCGCGATTTCGCCGTCAAAGGGGGCGGGGGCGTTGCGGATGATGCGGGTGGCGGTGATCATGGGGTCCCTCAGAACAGGAAATAACGTTGGGCCATGGGCAATTCCGTGGCCGGTTCGCAGGTCAGCAACTGCCCGTCGGCGCGGACCTCGTAGGTTTCCGGGTCCACCTCGATGGCGGGCATGGCGGCGTTCAGGACCATGTCGGCCTTGCCGATGCCTCGGGTGTTTTCCACCGCGATCAGGGTCTTGTGCAAGTTGTCCCCCGCGCCGGCTTCCAGGCCCGCCTTCGACACGAACAACGCGGAAGCCCGGCCCGTATGCCCCCACATCGGACGGCTGAAGATCGGCTGCACGGGGATCGAGCCGTTCGGATCGCCCATCTGAGCCACGCTGATCTGCCCGCCGACCAGAACCATTTCCGGCTTCACGCCGAAGAAGGCGGGCGACCACAGCACCAGGTCGGCCCGCTTGCCCGGCGTGATGCTGCCGATATGGGCGGAAACGCCATGCGCGATGGCCGGGTTGATCGTGTATTTGGCGATATAGCGGCGGGCGCGCAGGTTGTCGTTCTGGCCCGTCTCCTCGGGCAACCGGCCCCGCTGGCGGCGCATCTTGTCGGCCGTCTGCCAGGTGCGGATGATCACCTCTCCGATCCGGCCCATCGCCTGGCTGTCCGAGGAAATGACGCTGAACGCCCCCAGGTCGTGCAGGATGTCCTCGGCCGCGATGGTTTCGCGCCGGATGCGGGATTCGGCGAAGGCCACGTCCTCGGGGACCCGGCGGTCGAGGTGGTGACAGACCATCAGCATGTCCAGATGTTCCTCGACGGTGTTGGCCGTATAGGGCCGCGTCGGGTTGGTGGACGAGGGCAGGACATTCCCCATGCCGACCATGCGGATGATGTCGGGGGCGTGGCCGCCGCCCGCGCCTTCGGTGTGATAGGCGTGGATGGTGCGGCCCGCGATGGCGGCCATCGTATCCTCGACGAAACCGGATTCGTTCAGCGTGTCGGTGTGGATCATCACCTGAACGTCCATGGCATCGGCCACCGTCAGGCAGTTGTCGATGGCGGCGGGGGTGGTGCCCCAGTCCTCGTGCAGCTTCAGCGCGCAGGCGCCGGCGCGGATCTGCTCCTCTAGCGGCGCGGGGACGCTGGCGTTGCCCTTGCCGGCGATGCCGATGTTGACGGGCAGGTCGGCGCAGGCTTCCATCATCCGAGCGATGTGCCAGGGGCCGGGGGTGCAGGTGGTGGCAAGTGTGCCATGCGCGGGGCCGGTGCCGCCGCCCAGCAGCGTGGTGACGCCGGAATGCAGCGCATGGTCCACCTGCTGCGGGCAGATGTAGTGGATGTGGCAGTCGAAGCCGCCGGGCGTCAGGATGCGCCCTTCGCCCGCGATGATCTCGGTGCCCGGCCCGATGACCAGCGTCACGCCGGGCTGGGTGTCGGGGTTGCCCGCCTTGCCGATGCCCGCGATGCGGCCGTCGCGCAGGCCCACGTCAGCCTTCACGATGCCCCCATGGTCGAAGACCACGACGCCGGTGATGACCGTGTCCATGGCCCCGCCTTCGCGCGTGACCTGGGACTGGCCCATGCCGTCGCGGACGACCTTGCCGCCGCCGAACTTCACCTCCTCTCCGAGGATGGTCAGGTCGCGCTCGACCTCGATCAGCAACTCGGTATCGGCCAGCCGGATGCGGTCGCCGGTGGTGGGGCCGTAAAGCGCGGCGTAATCGGCGCGGGACAGGCGGGTCATAGCACCCCCATGACGTCTTTGCGGAATCCCTGCACGATGCGGTCGCCCGCGAAGGGGATCAGGCGAACCTCGCGCGACTGGCCGGGCTCAAACCGGACGGCGGTGCCAGCGGGGATCGACAGGCGCATCCCGCGCGCGGCGGCGCGGTCGAAGCGCAGGGCCGGGTTGGTTTCGGCGAAATGGTAATGGCTGCCGACCTGGATCGGGCGGTCGCCGGTATTGGCGACCATCAGCGTGACGGGATCGCGCCCTTGGTTCAGGACGATCTCGCCGGGGGCGGGCAGGATTTCGCCCGGAACAATCCTGCGGATCATTCAGCCCACCATCGCCAGAACAAGGCCCCCGGCCGCCGTGCCGCCGCCAAGGACGCGCAGGGCCATCCCGCGTTCCAGTATCCGCGCCGCGCCAATGCCCACCCCATGCAGCGCAAGTGTTGCCACCGCGAAGCCCGCCGCATAGGCGGCCAGCCCCGCCGCCGGGCCTTCCGCGCCATGCGCCCAGCCATGCGCCATCCCGAACAGCGCCACGCCGGGAACCATCGCCGCCAGCGGCAGGCGCGCGGCCATCGCGACAAGCGCGCCCAGGATCACGACCGAGGCCAGGATCATCGGCTCGACCCCCGGAAAGGGCAGCCCGGCAAAGCCCATAAATCCGCCCGCAATCATGCTGCCGACAAAGGCTAGGGGCAGCGCCCAAAGCGCCCGGCCGCCGGCCTGGGCGGCCAGCAGGCCAAGCGCCACCATCGCCAGCAGGTGATCGGCGCCCCCCAGCGGATGCGACAGGCCCGAAAGGAACTGGCCCTGGTCGTGATGGCCGACATGGGCCAGGGCGGCCTGCGGCAGCAGAAGGGCGGCGGCAAAGGGGATCTTCTTCATTCAGGCCTCTTGGCGGATCGGGTGGTGGACGGTGACCAGCTTGGTCCCGTCGGGGAATGTGGCCTCGACCTGGACGGACTCGATCATGGCGGGAACGCCCTCCATGCATTGCCCGGCCGAGATGACATGCGCGCCCGCCTGCATCAGGTCGGCCACGCTGCGCCCGTCGCGTGCGCCCTCGACCACAAAATCGGTGATGAGCGCGATCGCCTCGGGGTGGTTCAGCTTGACGCCTCGGGCCAGGCGGCCGCGCGCCACCATCGCGGCAACCGAGACCAGCAGCTTTTCGCGTTCGCGCGGGGTAAGGTTCATCGTCAGACCTGCCAGATGCGGGGGAGGGGATCGGGCCGCAGTGCGGCCAGAAGGCGGATGACCTGCCGGCGCAGCGGCCAGTCGTCGCGGGCCAGGCAGCGGACCACCAGCCGCCCCGGCGGGGCGCTTGCCGCGCCGGCGACGCCGGGTTCGTCCAGGACGGCGCGGGCACGCGCCAGAAGGTCGGGCGCATGGGGCGCGACCACCGCCAGCGTCGCCAGGGCGCGGGCGTCGCTCAGAAGGGCCGTCCCGTGCCGCCGAAGCAGCGCGGCGTCGTCCAGGGCCAGGGCGTCGTGGTGGATCAGCCGCCCGTCCCGGCGCACGGTGCGGCGGTCGCGAAAGCGGATGCGGGACGGATCCTCGCTCATGGCCAGGCGGCCCAGCACGATCATTTCCAGCAGCAGGCAGCCGGCGCCGGGGGCCAGATCCACCTGCGTGTCGCGGCAAAGGGCGCTGCCCTCGAACAGGATGGTTTCCTGCGGCAGCCAGTCCAGCCAGCCGCCCGCGCCCACGGCCAGCCGGACCTCGGCCCGCGCCGGGACCGCCTTGGCGCGATAGGCGCGTTCGGCGGTCTGGGTTGTCGCCAGCACCCGCGCGCCGGGCCGCAGGGTCACGGCGAAGGACAGCCGGTCGCCCGAGGCCAGCCCGCCCGAGGTGTTCAGGAAGGCGATCTCGGGCAGGCCGGCGGTCATGCGCGGCAGCATGGCCTTGGCGGAACCCGACTGCGCCAGATCGGCAAGCCCGCGCGGGCCCATGACCACATGCGCGGCGCCTGTGCTGCGCTGAAGACGAGGGGCTGGAGGGGCTGTGTCGAACATGCCTTGAAGGGGCGGCCGGACCGGCCAAAGGTCAATCCGGCGCCACAAGGGGCTTTGTCCCTTTCGCTTATTGCCCGGGCTTCTGCCCATCCGGCAGGCGTTTCGCCCAAGGGGCGGGCAGTCCTGAAATCAGCTTGCCGCTCTTTGCAGCAGACGGCGGCGAGCAGGGGGGATCGCGCCGACCTCGACCCCCGTGAAGACATGCATGGTGCGCAGCACGGGATCGACGACCGCATGGTCGCTGACCCAGCCGCCCAATGCCAGATAGCTGCGCAGCAGGGGCGGCATCGCGGCCATGGCCCGCCTTGCATCGGGCGGGCTCGACAGTCGCGCGCGGGCAAAGCGGAAGACGTTCGGCGCCTTCACGCGCGGCAGCCAGCGGCGCGGGGCCAGGTGGCGGGCGCGCAGCATGGCGAAAGCGTCGGCATGAAGGGCCGGTTCGGTTCCCATGAAGCTGGAACAGCCGAACAGCATCCTGATCCCGTTCTCCTCGACGATGCGGGACAGGGCGGCCAAGGCAGTGCGGATGATGTCGGGATCCTGCGTGCCCGGATGGACGCAGAAGCGCCCGACCTCCAACAGCGGGGCATCGAAGGATTCCAGCGCCGACAGGTCATAGAACTGCGCCGAATAGCTGCGGTCGATGTCGCCGCCCCCTGCCAGCGGCAGGAAGCGGAAGCAGCAGACAAGCCGGCCGGTCGATGTGTCCTCGACCAGCATGTGGCGGCAGGCGGCGTCCAGGGCGTCGGCGTCCAGCCCGCCGCCATCCCGCCCGTCCGCCGCGCCGTTGCGCGCGACGAAGCACAGCCAGCGCAGACGCTGCGCCGCGCGCAGGTCGTCGGATGTCCGGGCCAGTCGGGCCAGGTATCGGCCCTTGCACAAGGATTGCATGTGACGCCCCCTGTCAGCGGAAACCATCATGACGCGATGTCGTGAGCGATCTGCGAAGTTTCAATCGTCCTGCCGGTCGCCCAGGATGTCCTCGACATAGATGCGCTTGACCAGGATGATGCCGACCAGAAGCAGCGGCGTGGCCAGGATGATGCCCGCGAAGCCGAACAGGCTGCCGAAGGCCAGGATCGCCAGCACCGTCAGCGCGGGCGGCAGGTCGGCGGCGAATCTCTGGATCAGTGGCATCAGCAGGTTGCCTTCGACCTGCTGGACCACCACGAACAGAAGCGCGACATAGACCGCCATGTCGAAGCCCTGGGTCAGCGCAAACAGCACCGCGGGCACCCCCGACAGGAACGGCCCGACCACCGGGATGATGTTGGTCAGCCCGGCGATCAGGCCAAGCACCAGGGCCAGGGGCACGCCCAGCAGCCACAGGCCCAGCCCCGTCACAAGCGCCACCAGCACCATGTCCAGCGCCTGCCCCCCCATCCAGCGGGCCAGGGCGCGGGCCAGTTCGTTTGCGATCCCGCCCGCGCGCGGGCGATAGGACGGCGGCACCAGGCGCAAGGCTCCGCCCCGGTACATCCCCGCATCCAGCGCCAGGAAGATCGCCACCGTCACCAGCAGCACCAGGTTCGCCACCCCGCCGAAGACCGTGGTCAGCGTCCCGGTCAGATAGCTGAACATCGAGGGCAGGCCCGAGGGCGACGCCTCGCCGCCGGTCGAGGCGTCCTTCACCTGCCGTTCCAGGAACTGACCGAACGAGCTGTCGCCCAGCCACGCGTTCACCTGTTCCCAGGCGTCGGGCAGGCTGCCGATCAGCTGCCGGAACTGGTCCGAGATCGCCGGCCCCGCCCAGGCCACGATCCCCGCGATGACCAGGACGGCCGCCAGGACCGACAGCAGCACGCCGGTCTTGATGCCGACGCCCGTGCGCTGCTGCAGGAACGTCCCCCCTGCCCGAAGCGCGATGGCGATCAGGATCGCGCCGAACCCCAGAAGCAGCATGTTCGACCACATCCAGGCGGCGGCCAGCAGGATCGCCGTTGCGAAGGCCATGGCGATGGGGCCGGGATGCAGGCGCGGCTGCGGGGCAGGGGCGTCGGGACGGTCGGTCATGGATCGGGCCTTTCGTCGGTTTTGCGGGCATCATGCCCCCGGCTTGCCCGCAGATACCATCCCTGATAACCGGGCGCGGATGTCTTGACCGGGCGGGACTGTCCCGCCTGCCACAGCAAAAGGGACGCCTCATGGCCATCGAACGCACGCTTTCCATCATCAAGCCCGACGCCACCCGCCGCAACCTGACCGGCAAGATCAACGCCAAGTTCGAGGAAGCGGGCCTGCGCATCGTCGCGCAGAAGCGCATCCACCTGTCGCCCGCCCAGGCCGGCAAGTTCTACGAAGTCCACAAGGACCGCCCCTTCTATGGCGAGCTGGTCGAGTTCATGGCATCCGAACCCGTCGTCGTGCAGGTCCTGGAAGGCGAGAACGCCATTGCCAAGAACCGCGAAGTGATGGGCGCCACCAACCCGGCCCAGGCCGACGAGGGCACCATCCGCAAGGAATTCGCGCTGTCCGTGGGCGAGAATTCGGTCCACGGTTCGGACGCGCCGGAAACCGCCAAGGAAGAAATCGCCTTCTTCTTCTCGGGCCTTGAACTGGTCGGCTGATCGGCCAGACGCCAGGATGCCGGGAAAAGGGGCCGTCGCGGCCCCTTTTTCGTTGGCGCCAGGCCGGGGCCGACATTTTTCTTGAACGGCGATGGTGGCAGGCGCATACCGGCGCAAAGTCCCTGACGGGGTGCCATATGGCAAGCGACGGCGCCGCGCGCGATCATTCCGCGGCAGACCCAGTGTCTGAAGATCATTCCCATTCCAAGGCCGGTCCCGCGCTTGTGCTGGCCTGCCTTGGGGTGGTCTATGGCGACATCGGCACCTCGCCGCTTTATGCGCTGCGCGAATCGCTGGTTCACGCGCACGAGGAGGGCCTGCCCGAAAGCTCGGTCATCGGCATCGTGTCCCTGCTGTTCTGGACGGTCGTCCTGATCGTGACGATCAAGTATGTGGTGTTGATCCTGCGCGCCGACAACAACGGCGAAGGCGGAACCCTGTCGCTGGTCGCCAAGGCCCAGGGCGCGCTGAAGAAGGGGCCGCGATCGAAAAGCCGCCGCCTGCTGATGCTGCTGGGGATCGTGGGGGTGTCGCTGTTCTTCGGCGACAGCATGATCACCCCCGCGATTTCCGTCCTGTCCGCGGTCGAGGGGCTGGCCCTGATCGAGCCGGGCTTCCAGGCCTGGGTGGTGCCCGTCACGCTGGCGATCGTGATCGTCCTGTTCTGGGTGCAGCGCGGCGGCACGGACCGGATCGCGCGATTGTTCGGGCCGGTGATGCTGGTCTGGTTTTCCACCATGGCGGTCCTGGGCATCAGCCATATCGCGGACGACGCCCGGATCCTGCAGGCGCTCAACCCCCTGCGGGCGGCGGCGTTCCTGACCGATTACGGTATCGCCGCCATGCCTGTCCTGGGATTGGTCTTCCTGGCCGTGACCGGGGCCGAGGCGCTTTATGCCGACATGGGCCATTTCGGCCGCAGCGCGATCCGCATCGCCTGGAGCGTGCTGGTCTTCCCGGCCCTTGCGTTGTCCTATCTGGGGCAGGGGGCGATGGTCCTGGCGCATCCCGAAACCGTGTCGAACCCGTTCTTCCTGATGGCGCCGTCCTGGTTCCTGGCGCCGCTGGTGATCCTGGCCACGGCGGCCACGGTGATCGCGTCCCAGGCGGTGATCTCGGGCGCGTTCTCGGTGGCGGCGCAGGCGGTGCAGATGGGCATCCTGCCGCGCCTGCACATCAACCACACCTCGGACCGGCAGGCGGGCCAGATCTTCTTGCCCAAGGTCAACTCGATCCTGATGTTCGGGGTCGTGGCGCTGGTGCTGTCCTTCGGATCCTCGGCCCGGCTGGCAAGCGCCTATGGCATCGCCGTGACCGGGGACATGGTCATCACGTCCATTCTGGCGGTGGTGGTGTTCCGCTGGGCCTGGAACTGGCGCTGGCCGCTGATCGCCGTTGTGATGGTCCCGGTCCTGGGGATCGAGTTGATCTTCTTCTCGGCCAACCTGCTGAAGCTGCTGGACGGCGGATATATCCCGCTGCTGTTTGCGGCGGTCGCTATTGCGGCGATGGTGATCTGGGTCGAAGGGATGCGACGGCTTCAGGAACGGCTGGCGCAGGACAGCGTGCCCCTTGATGTCTTTGCGGCCAAGCTTTCCAAGTCGCCGCCGATGATCGTGCCGGGCACCGCGGTCTTCCTGACCGCCGACCCGGCGGTCGCGCCGCCCGCCCTGCTGCACAACCTGAAGCACAACCGCGTGCTGCATCAGCGCAACTTCATCGTGAAGGTCGAAAGCGCCACCACCCCCCGCGTCCCCGAGGACGCCCGCCTGCATCTTCAGGACATCGCCCCCGGTTTCTGGCGCGCCCGGCTGGTCTTCGGCTATATGGAACAGCCGAACGTGCCCCGCGCCCTGGCCCAGGCGCGGCATGTCGGACAGAAGTTCGACATCATGTCCACATCCTATTTCCTGAACCGCCGCACCCTGCGGGCGGGGCGGGGAACGCTGATGCCCCACTGGATGGCGCGGGTGTTCGTGACCCTTTACCGGTCGGCATCCGAGCCGACGAACTATTACCGCCTGCCGTCGAACCGTGTCGTGGAACTGGGGCAGCAGATGAATATCTGAGGGGCGGGGGCAGGGGCAGGGGACGGGTCGGGACCTTGAGGAATGCCCCCGTTGCGCCCCGCCCCCCATCCGCGCTATCCCCTTGTGACCCAACACCATGCAGGAGGCCCCCATGCGCGCATTCGTCTTTCCCGGCCAGGGGGCGCAGACCGTGGGCATGGGACGCGAACTGGCCGAGGTCTATCCCGCCGCGCGCGAGGTGTTCGAACGGGTGGACGAGGCCCTGGGCGAGAAGCTGTCGGACCTGGTCTGGAACGGCGACATCGACACCCTGACCCTGACGCAGAACGCACAGCCGGCGCTGATGGCCACCTCGATCGCGGCGTTCCGGGCCTTGGAAACGGAAGGCTTCGGCATCCAGGACGCCAATTTCGTCGCGGGGCATTCGCTGGGGGAATATTCGGCCCTGTGCGCGGCAGGGGCGCTGACGCTTGAGGACACGGCGCGGCTGTTGCGCCTGCGCGGGCAGGCCATGCAAGAGGCGGTGCCGGTCGGCCAGGGGGCCATGGCGGCGATCCTGGGCCTGGACTTCGCCACCGTCGATCACATCGCGCGCGAGGTGTCGGGCGACGAGGTGGTGCAGGCCGCCAATGACAACGATCCGGCGCAGGTGGTGATTTCCGGGCACAAGGGCGCGGTGGAACGCGCCGCGGACGCGATGAAGGCAGCAGGCGCCAAGCGGGCGCTGATGCTGCCGGTTTCCGCGCCCTTCCATTCGGTGCTGATGCAGCCTGCGGCGGCGGTGATGGCCAATGCGCTGGCGGGCGTGGACATCCATCCCCCCGCCGTCCCCCTGGTCGCCAATGTCCGGGCCGAGGCGGTGGTGGAACCCGGTGCGATCCGGCGCCTGCTGGTGGAACAGGTGACCGGCACCGTCCGCTGGCGCGAATCCATCGCCAACATGGCCGAGGCCGGCGTGACCGAGTTCTGGGAAATCGGCGCAGGCAAGGCCTTGTCGGGCATGATCAAGCGCATCGCCAAGGATGCGGCGGTGCGCAATGTGGGCGCCCCCCTGGATATCGCGGCGCTGAAGGGCTGACGGGGCCTTTTGGGTATTTGGACAACGAAGAAGGATCAGCCATGTTCGATCTGACAGGCAAGACGGCCCTGGTGACGGGCGCATCGGGCGGCATTGGCGGCGCCATCGCCCAGGCCCTGCACGGCGCGGGCGCAACGGTTGCGTTGTCGGGCACGCGCGAGGGGCCGCTGAACGATCTGGCCTCGGCCTTGGGGGATCGGGCGCATGTGGTGCCCGCGAACCTGTCAAATGCTGAAGCTGCCGCGGGGCTGATCAAGGATGCCGCGGCCGCCATGGGGTCGGTCGACATCCTGGTCAACAACGCGGGTATAACCCGCGACAACCTGTTCATGCGCATGTCGGACGAGGAATGGCAGCAGGTCATGGACGTGAACCTGACGGGCGTCTTCCGCCTGTCGCGCGCGGCGTTGCGCGGCATGATGAAGGCCCGCTGGGGGCGGATCGTCAACATCACCTCGGTCGTGGGGGCCACGGGCAATCCGGGGCAGGGCAATTATGCCGCCGCCAAGGCGGGATTGGTCGGCATGTCGAAGTCCCTGGCCTATGAGGTGGCTTCCCGCGGCATCACCGTGAACTGCGTGGCGCCGGGCTTCATCGCCACGCCCATGACCGACAGCCTGACCGACGACCAGAAGGGCAAAATCCTGTCCCAGATCCCCGCAGGCCGCATGGGCAGCCCCGAGGAGATCGCGGCGGCGGTGCTGTATCTTGCCAGTCCCGAGGCGGCATATGTCACCGGCGCCACGCTGCATGTGAATGGCGGCATGGCGATGGTCTGACGCAGGTCGGCCACGCAAAAGCGGTTGCAAGAGGGTTCACGGGTGCTATATCCCCGGCTTGAGCAGCAGGGAAACCGCCCTGTGCCAAGGCGAATTATACATTCGCGTACAAAATTGGGCGGATGCCCGCGAGAATGAGGATGTGACATGAGCGATATCGCTGATCGCGTGAAGAAGATCGTGGTCGAGCATCTGGGCGTCGAGGAGGACAAGGTGGTCGAATCCGCGTCCTTCATCGACGACCTGGGGGCCGACAGCCTCGACACCGTCGAGCTGGTCATGGCGTTCGAGGAAGAATTCGGGATCGAGATCCCCGATGATGCCGCCGAAACCATCCAGACCGTGGGCGACGCCGTGACCTTCATCAAGGGCGCGGTCTGATCCGCACCTGCCGATCACCGGCACCATCCAGACGGCGTTCCTGCACCAGCAGGAACGCCGTTTTCCATTGGCGCATGTCAGCCTTGCCGGAACCGCCCACAGTCGCGCGCCGTTGGGGCCGCGCAACATGGAAGGAGCAGATCATGGCTGTCGAACTGAGGGGCCTGACCGACAATGCCCGCAAGACCGCGATTTCGGAACTGAACGGGCGGCTGGCCGATTCAATCGCCCTGGCGCTGGCGGTCAAGCAGGCGCATTGGAACGTGAAGGGACGCAATTTCATCGCCGTCCACGAACTGCTTGACATGCTGCACAACAACCTGCGCGAACAGATCGACGTCATGGCCGAACGCGTGCAGCAGCTGGACGGGGTGGCGTTGGGCACCGTCGAGAAGGTGTCGGGCAGTACCACCTTGGCCGAATATCCGACCGACCTGACCAAGGCCGAGGATCATATCCGTGCCCTGTGCGACCGTTATCGCGATCACGGGGAAAAGCTGCGCACCGCCATCGACGCCACGGACGAGGCGGGCGATGCCGATACCGCCGACATCCTTACGGCCGCGTCACGCAGCGCCGACAAGGACCTGTGGTTCCTGGAAAGCCATCTGGAATGACGGTGCCCTATCGGCCCAGCTTTGCGTGAACCTCGTCCAGGTCGATGTCGCCCAGGGGCAGCTTGTTGTCGGGGTTGTCGAAATCGTATCGGAACAGCTGGAAATCGTCCTTGTAGATTTCCCAGATCAGGTGCCGTGACAGGTCGTCGAAGTAGTCGCTGACCTTGTGCGCCCGCTTCGGCCCGTGCCCTTCGGATTCGTTGAACCGGGGCACGGATGCCGGATCGACCGGCACGGGGATCGTCGCCGCATCCAGAACCTGCGCCATTCCGTCGTTGAAGGCTTCGGTGAAGAAGATGCGGTCATAGCGGCCGCCATTGGCGATGAAGGTGCCGACATGGCCCGAGATGGCCGACCAGTGGATGTCGGGATCCATCGGGCGGCGGAAGCGGATCGTGTCGCGCGCGAACAGCAGAAAGCGGCGGAAGCTGGCGATCTGGTCGAAATCGAAGTTATTTTCCGGGCCCCCTACGTCGATGCCGTATTGCTGCGCCAGTTGCGGGACCAGATTGCCGCGATAGCGCCGCCCGTTCCGCTGGATCCCGGCGATCTTGTCGAAGAAGGACGACAGGATCCGCGCATAAGGATTGCGCACGCAGGTGAAGGTCACGGCCTCGTGCCCCGCGACGGCGGCCTCGATCAGGGGCTTGCTGTGGTCCTGGGACCATTTGTGCAGGCCTTCGGCCGCATCATGGATGTCGCCGTCGAAGAAGCGCCCATGGTCGGAATAGAACATGATCTGCCCGATGGTCGAGCAGGCGCATTTCGGCACCACCCGATAGATCATGCTTTTGCTTTCGGTCATCCAGACCCCGGGAAAGCCCATCGTGCCCCACTTCCTCAGATTGCAACCCGGCTTGTCGGCGCGCGTCAAAGGCGTTTACACACAGAAACCGGGAAGGGTGCAAGCACTGTCGCCTTTTCTTGCCGCAGCACCTTGAAGACCTTGGATCCATGGCCCTCATCGCCTTTATCCTTCTGACCCACAAGGATCCGCAAGGCGTGGTGGACCAGGCGCGGCGCCTGACGGCAAGCGGCGATCATGTCGTCATCCATTATGACCGCAATGCGCCGGCCGATGATTGCCGCCGGATCCGGCAGTTGCTGGCGGACGCGCCGGGGGTCGGCTTCGCACCCCGGCGATACCGATGCGGCTGGGGCGAATGGTCGCTGGTCGCCGCCACCCTGTCGGCGCTGCGCGAGGCCGAGCGTCTTTTTCCCCAGGCCACGCATTTCTACATGCTGTCGGGCGACTGCATGCCCATCAAGTCGGCCGAATATGCCCGCGCCTTCCTGGACCGGGACGAATGCGACTATATCGAAGCCTTCGACTTCTTCGACAGCGACTGGATCAAGACCGGCATCAAGGGCGAACGGCTGGCCTATCGCCACTGGTTCAACGAACGAAAGTCGAAGCGGCTGTTCTATGCCAGCCTGCGGGCGCAGCAATGGCTTGGCCTTGAACGGCCGCTGCCCCCCGGCATCCAGGTGATGATCGGGTCGCAATGGTGGTGCCTGCGCCGCCACACGGTCGAGGCGCTGCTGGCGCTGATCGCGGAACGCCCCGACCTGCCGCGCTTTTTCCGCAGCACCTGGATCCCGGACGAGACCTTCTTCCAGACCCTGGTTGCCCATCTGGTGCCCAAGGCGCAGATCCGCCGCCGGTCGCCCACCTGCCTGATGTTCACCGATTATGGAATGCCGGTAACCTTCTACAACGACCATTACGACCTGCTGACGCGCCAGGATTACCTGTTCGCCCGCAAGATCAGCGCCGAGGCGCAGGAATTGCGGGCCAAGCTGGGCGCGCTGTGGCTGGCCGAGGGCGTCAGCTTCCCCATCACGAACGAGGCGCCCCGCCTGTTCCGCTTCCTGACCGGCCGCGGCCGGGTGGGCCGTCGCTTCGCGCTCCGCTTCTGGGAAGATCAGGGCGCGTCGCGCAACCATGTCCTTTGCCTGATCGTGTCGAAGAAATGGCATGTCGCCAAGCGCCTGACGGCAGCCATCCGGGCGCTGACCGACATCCCGGCGGTCGATTACATCTTCAACGAACGCGATGCGGGACTGCCCGACCTGGGGGGGATCGCCTCGACCGTGGCCAAGCGGGAACGGCATCGCCGCGCCCTGGTCAGGCTGCTTTTCGACGATTTCGGGTCGCAACATCTGGTCCTGTGCCTCGATCCCTCGGCCCTGTCGCTGATCGCCGATTTCGCGGCCGACAGATCCGAGACGCGGATCCTGTTCATCGACACCGCCTTCGACGACGCCTATCTGCGCGGCCACATGCGCCGCACCGGCCTGGCGGGGGATGGCACGCCCGACACGGTGATCGAACGGTTGCTGCCGATCGTCGCGGGCGACCTGGCCCACGAGGTCGAACGTCTGCGCGACATGGACTTTGCCCGCTTCGCCACCGTTGCGTCCGACGCCACCCCCGAGGCGAATGCCCAGGCCATTGCAGGGTTTCTGGATGTTTCTCCCCAGGTCGCGCATGATCTGGCCCGGACGCCGCATCTGTTCACCGACTGAGGAATGCCCATGGCCTTCGATTATGACGACACCAACATCTTCGCCCGGATCCTGCGGGGCGAAATCCCCTGCGACAAGGTCGCCGAAAGCGATCACGCCCTGGCCTTTCGCGATATCCGTCCGCAGGCGCCGGTGCATGTGCTGGTGATCCCCAAGGGCCGCTATGTCAGCTTCGACGATTTCGCGGCCAATGCCTCGGATGCGGAAATCGTGGATTTCATGCGGCTTTGCGCGCGGGTCTGCGAATCCGAAGGGGTCGGCCTGGACGGCGGCAACCAGGGCTTCCGCGCCATCGCCAATACCGGCCCTCATGGCGTGCAAGAGGTGCCGCATTACCACCTGCATATCTTGGGCGGGCGGGTGATGGGGCCGATGTTGCCGCGCCAGGGTTAGGGGCGCCGGGCCGCGAAATCGGCCATCAGCGCGGCAAAGCCTTCAACCGGCGGAAAGCGCGCAAAGCCATGGGTGGCACCGACGCTCACCCATGGCAGCTTTTCCTCAAGCCAGCATTCGATGAAGGGCGGCTGGTCGCTGCCGCCCTCCAGCATGGTGCTGCGGATGTTGACCAGCGGGCCCAGGAAATCGGCCCGGGTATGGGTCCAGGACAGACAGAAGGCGCAGCAATGGTGGCGCAGTTCGCCCCGCAGCCCGCCCAGGATGGTTTCGCCTTCGATGGAAACGGCATCCTGCGCGTAAAGGCTGCTCAGCGAAAAGGCGCTGGCGGTCATCTGCTGGCAGCCCCGGCAATGGCAGGCCATGGTCAGCAGGGGCGGCCCCGACACTGCGATCGTGACCCGTCCGCATCGGCATCCGCCATGTTGTCTGTCAGCGTCCATTCCTTCCCCCGTGCGGCTAGGCTCGCGTCATTTCCACGAACACATCCTCCAGATCCGGCTGCTCGGTCGCGACATCCAGGATGGGGACGCCCGCGCCGCGCAGCGCATCCAGAAGCTGGTCGGCACGGACGCGCGACGGGGGATAGCTGATCGCCAGCCGCCCGTCGCCCCGCCATTCGGGATGCGCGCCATCGGGCAGCGGGGGCAGGGCGATCCGCCCGCCCGTGTCCAGCACCAGCGTCTTGCCGTCGGCCCGCGACAGCAGGCTGCGCGTGTCCTGGCGCACCACCAGTTCGCCGTGGTTGATGATGGCGATCTCGTCGCACATCTGTTCGGCTTCCTCCAGGTAATGGGTGGTCAGGATGATGGTCATGCCCTGGCGGTTCAGGTCGCGGACGTTGTTCCACAGCATCTCGCGCAGGGTGATGTCCACGCCCGCCGTCGGTTCGTCCAGGACCAGGATCTGCGGGCGGTGGACCAAGGCCTTGGCCAGCAGCAACCGGCGGCGCATCCCGCCCGACAGGTTGCGGGCATAGGCATTGGCTTGGTCGGTCAGGCCAACCAGTTCCAGCAGCTCGTCCGTCCAGCGTTCGGATTTCGGCACGCCGTAAAGGCCCGCCTGCACCTCCAGGCTGGCGCGGGGGGTGAAGAACGGGTCCATGTTCAGTTCCTGCGGCATCACCCCGATGGCCGCGCGCGACTGGCGCGGGTTCACGTCCTGGTCGAAGCCCCAGATCGTGACCTTGCCCGCCGTCTTGTTCACCAGTCCGGCCAGGATGTTGATCATCGTGGACTTGCCCGCCCCGTTCGGACCCAGCAGGCCGAAGATGCTTCCCGCGGGGATGGTCAGGTCGATGCCCTTCAGCGCCTGCTTGGCAGGGGCGGACCCCTGGGCGGCATAGGTCTTGCACAGACCTGCGATCTCGATGGCGTTGGGCATGGGTCTTGTCCCCCGGACAGCTTGCGAAGGCAGGCGGCGCTGCGGTAATGGGAGATAAGACCAGATACCGCCCGCCGCCACAAGAAGGCCAGCCATGACGCAATATGTGATCCCGGAAAACTCGCTGTCCACCGAACAGACGGATCTGTCGGAACTGAAGCTGCCCGCGCCCGCCACCCAGATCGTCACCGCCTGGAAGGTCGCCTGCGACGGGGACGATGCGGGCGGGCTTGGCCATCCGCGCGTCTGGCTGGCGATTTCCCCGGAAACGGGCTTTGTCGATTGCGGCTATTGCGACAAGCGCTTCGTGATCGACCGCGATCACGCCGGGGGCGACCACTAGGGCTGGGACCACAAGGGCTTGGACGGGCGAGGGGCCTTGGTCCCCCGGCAGCGGTCCGAGCAATAGCGGACCTGGTCCCAGTCCCGCGCCCATTTGCGGCGCCAGGTGAAGGGCCGCCCGCAGCAGGCGCAGATCTTGCTGGGCAGGTCGCCCTTGCGAACCATCCTGGGCATTGCCACCTTCTGCATTCCGCCGACCAAGGCGCGTCTGGAAACCACGGCGCGATCGTGCCAGAACCGGGGCCGGAACCGAAAAGGAACATGGCGATGAGCGACGGCTTCGGCAAGGGCTGCCACCTGCACCTGATCGACGGATCGGCCTTCATCTTCCGGGCCTATCACGCCCTGCCGCCGCTGACGCGCAAGTCCGACGGGCTGCCCGTGGGCGCGGTCGCGGGTTTCTGCAACATGCTGTGGAAATACGTGTCCGACGAACGGGGCTCGGACGCGCCGACCCATGCGGCGGTGATCTTCGATCATTCGTCCAAGACCTTCCGCAATGACATCTACAACGCCTACAAGGCCAACCGCCCTGAACCGCCCGAGGATCTGCGCCCGCAGTTCCCGCTGACTCGCGACGCCACCCGCGCCTTCAACATCGCCTGCATCGAGACGGAAGGATACGAGGCCGACGACATCATCGCCGCGCTGGCTTGCCGCGCGCGCGACGCGGGCGGGTCGGTCACCATCATCAGCAGCGACAAGGATCTGATGCAGCTTGTGGGCGACGGCGTGCAGATGCTGGACCCCATCAAGGGCAAGCCCATCGACCGCGACGAGGTGTTCGAGAAGTTCGGCGTCTGGCCCGACCGCGTGGTGGACGTGCAGGCGCTTGCAGGGGACGCCGTGGACAACGTGCCGGGCGCGCCGGGCATCGGCATCAAGACGGCCGCGCAACTGATCACCGAATTCGGCGACCTGGAAACCCTGCTGGCGCGGGCAGGCGAGATCAAGCAACCCAAGCGCCGCCAGACCCTGATCGACCATGCCGAACAGATCCGCATCTCCAAGCGGCTGGTGGAACTGGATTGCAACACGCCCCTGGATTTCACGCTGGAGAGCCTGGAGGTGCGCGCGCCCGACGCGCCGACCCTGCTGACCTTCCTGTCGGAAATGGAGTTCCGCACCCTGACCGCCCGCGTGGCCGAACGCCTGGGGGCCGAGGCTCCGGCGGTCGTGTCCGCCCCGGTGCGAGACGCGCCTGCCGCCCCCGATCTGCCCCCCATCGACCGCGACGCCTATGAAACGGTGACCGACCGCGACGCCCTGGATTGCTGGGTGCAACTGATCCGCGACACGGGCCAGGTCGCCATCGATACGGAAACCACCGGCCTGGACGAGATGCAGGCCGATCTGGTCGGCATCTGCCTGGCCGTGGCGTCGGGCCGCGCCTGCTATATCCCCGTGGGCCACATGGCGGGGGGCGACGACCTGTTCGGGCAGTCGGCCCTTGTGGAAGGCCAGTTGCCGCTGGCCGATGTGCTGGCGGCCCTGAAGCCGCTGCTGGAGGATCCGGCGATCCTGAAGATCGGCCAGAACCTCAAATACGACTGGAAGATGCTGGCCCGCCACGGCATCCGCATGGCGCCCCTGGCCGATACGATGCTGATGTCCTATGCCCTGAACGCGGGCACGCACAACCACGGCATGGACGAACTGGCCGAACGTTACCTGGGCCACAAGTGCATTCCCATCAAGGACCTGATCGGCAGCGGCAAGTCGCAGATCAACTTCGGCCAGGTGCCCATCGACAAGGCCGCCCCCTATGCCGCCGAGGACGCCGATGTCACGCTGCGCCTGTATCAACATTTCGCGCCGCTGCTGCCGGTGGAACGCGTCACGACGACCTATGAACTGACCGAACGACCCATCATCCCCGTTCTGGCCGAGATGGAGATGGCCGGCATCCGCATCGACGCCGAGGTGCTGCGCCGCATGTCGGGCGCCTTCGCGCAGAAGATGGCGGCGCTGGAGGACGAGATCTACGCCCTCGCGGGCCAGAAATTCACCATCGGCAGCCCCAAGCAGCTGGGCGAGATCCTGTTCGACAAGATGGGCATGACCGGCGGCAAGACCGGCAAGACCGGCGCCTTTTCCACAAGCGCCGACGTGCTGGAGGATCTGGCCGCCGAAGGCCATGACCTGCCGTCGCGGATCCTGGACTGGCGCCAGATCTCCAAGCTGAAATCGACCTATACCGACGCCTTGCCGACCTTCGTGAACCCGGAGACGGGGCGCGTCCATACCAGCTATTCCATCGCGGGGGCGCAGACCGGGCGGCTGGCATCCACCGATCCGAACCTGCAGAACATCCCCGTCAGGACCGATGAAGGCCGCCGCATCCGCGAAGCCTTCATCGCCGCCGAAGGGCATCGCCTCGTCAGCCTGGATTACAGCCAGATCGAATTGCGGATCCTGGCCCATGTGGCCGACATCCCGGCGTTGAAGCAGGCCTTTCGCGAAGGCATCGACATCCATGCCATGACCGCCAGCCAGATGTTCGGCGTCCCGGTCGAGGGCATGGACCCGATGATCCGCCGCCGCGCCAAGGCGATCAACTTCGGCGTGATCTATGGCATCTCGTCCTTCGGGCTGTCGCGCAACCTGCGCATCCCGCGGGCCGAGGCGCAGGAGTTCATCGACACCTATTTCCAGCGTTTCCCCGAAATCCGCGCCTACATGGACCGCACCATCGCCGATGCGAAGTCCGACGGCAGCGTGCGCACGCTGTTCGGGCGGCGCATCAACACGCCGGGCATCAACCAGTCCGGGCCTGCGGCGGGCGGGGCGCGGCGGGCGGCGATCAATGCCCCGATCCAGGGGGCTGCCGCCGACATCATCCGCCGCGCGATGATCCGAATGCCTGCGGCCATTGCGCATCTGCCCGCGCGGATGCTGCTGCAGGTCCATGACGAACTGGTCTTCGAGGTGCGAGAGGATGCCGTGGACGACCTGATCGCGGTCGCCCGCGGGATTATGGAAAACGCCGCCGATCCTGCCGTGAAGCTGTCCGTGCCGCTGGTCGTCGATGCGGGCACCGGCATGAACTGGGCCGAGGCGCATTGATGGGCCACGGCCATTCGCACGGCCATTCCCACGGGCATCACCACGGCCACGGCGATGCGGCGATCGGCTGGGCGGTCATCGTCAACCTGGCGCTGACGGCGGCGCAGATCATCGGCGGATACGCCGCCGATTCGACCGCCCTGATCGCCGACGGCATCCACAACCTGTCGGATGCCCTGGCGCTTGTGCTGGCCTTCGGCGCACGCCGCCTGGCGCGGCGGGCTGCCACGCCCGACTGGTCCTATGGCTGGGGGCGGGTGGAAATCGTCGCGGCCTTCGTCAACTATCTGGCGCTGATCGCCATCTCGATCTGGCTGGCGGTCGAGGCGCTTGGCCGCCTGTCCGACCCCCCGCAGGTGGCGGGCGGGCTGGTCATGGGGCTGGCGGCCTTTGCCCTGGTCGTCGATCTGGCGACGGCAGCGCTTGTCTGGCGCGCGGCCAGGGACAGCGCCAATATCCGCGCGGCCTTTTTGCACAACCTGGCCGATGCGGGCGTGTCGGTGGCTGTCATCGGGGGTGGGTTGCTGATCTGGGCCTTCGGCTGGAACCTGGCCGACCCAATCCTGACGCTGGCGATTTCCGTCGTGATCCTGTGGCATATCGGGACCGAGATCGGCCCGGTCTTCCGGATGCTGATGCTGGCCGCCCCGCCCGGCAGCGATCCGGGCGCTGTCCTGTCAGCCCTGCGCGCGCTGCCGGGCGTCAGCGATGCCCATCACCTGCACCTGTGGCAGATCGACGAAAAGCGCGCGGCGGCCTCGGTTCACCTCGTGGTGGAAACCGGCGACCCCTTTGCCGTCACCCGCGCGGCCAAGGCGATGCTGGCGCAGCGCTTCGACATTCCCCACGCCACCATCGAGATCGAGCCGTCGGGCGCCTGCGCCGACCACAAGGACCACCGCCACGCGTGACATGGGTGCGTGTGAACACGCACCCGACACGCCTAGACGGCGGACGAATGGCTGGTCGGCGCCGCCATATAGGCGTCCAGCATGTTGGCCACCATCCGGGCCAGCGGGCGGCCTTCGGGCGTGATCCGCAGGCCCCAGGGGCCGACCTCGACCATGCTGCCGAATTGGCCGATCACCGGATCGAAGACCTCCTGAAGCTGAACGGCGGTCAGGCCATAGTCCGCCTGCATTTCCGCCGCATCCACCCGGAAATCGCACATCACCTGTTCGATCATCCGGCCGCGCCACACATCCTCGGGCGTGAAGGCATGGCCCTTGGTATGGGGCAGGCGGCCTTCGCGCACATGGGCGGTATAGGCGCCGGTCGCGGGCGCGTTCTGCGCATAGCCCTGCGGGAAGCGGGAAATGGACGACGCGCCAAGGCCCAGCAGCACCTGCGCTCCGTCATCGGTATAGCCCTGGAAATTGCGCCGCAGCTTGCCCGTCCTTGCGGCCACCGCCAGCCCGTCGCCGGGTCGGGCGAAGTGGTCGATGCCGATCTCGGCATAGCCATCGGCCACGAACAGGTCGCGGGCGGTGTTGAACAGGGTCAGCCGATCCTCGTTGCCGGGCAGGGCATCCTCGGGGATCATCACCTGCCGCTTGGACATCCAGGGCACATGGGCATAGCCGTAAAGCGCCACCCGGTCGGGCGACAGGGCCAAGAGCTTCTGCACCGTTTCGGAAATCCGGGTCCGGTCCTGGTGCGGCAGGCCATACAGGATGTCGGCATTCAGGCTGGCGATGTCGTGGCTGCGGATCAACTCGACCGCCTGGCCGGTCAGCTCGAACGACTGCTGGCGGCCGATAGCGTCCTGGATCTTCGGATCGAAGTCCTGCACCCCGATCGAGGCGCGGTTCATCCCCGAAGCCGCAAGCGCGGCCATGCGGGCGGCGTCGATTTCCGACGGGTCGATCTCGACCGAGAACTCGGCCCCCTCGGCCATCGGCACCACCTCGAAGATCGCGTCCGCCACGCGCCGCATCTGGTCGGGCGGCAACAGCGTGGGCGTGCCCCCGCCCCAGTGCAGCCGCGACAGCCGCACCCCGCGCGGCAGGTGGCGCCGCAGCAGCGCCAGTTCCGCCAGAACCGTGTCCACATAGGCAATCACCGGATCCAGCGTCTTGGTGCCCTGGGTCCGGCAGGCGCAGAACCAGCACAGCCTGCGACAGAACGGCACATGAAGGTACAGCGAAATCGCCGCGCCCTCGGGTATGGAATCCAGCCAACCCGAGACCATATTGGCATTCATGCCTGGTTTGAATTGTGTCGCGGGGGGATAGCTCGTGTAGCGCGGAACGCGCGAATCGAAGAGACCCAGCCGCTTTAGTTGCGAAACATTGCTCATGTGGGTAGGATTAAGTGATAACGCGCGAGAATGCCTTGACCCAGATCAACCAGAAAACCCCCAGTCACGACAGCGGGGAACGCTGCGGCGACTGCCCGATCCGCTATCGCGCCGTTTGCGCGCATTGCGAAACGGACGAACTGGCGCTGCTGGAGGATCTGAAATTCTACCGGACCTTCGATCCCGGCCAGCCGATCGTCTGGGAAGGCGACCGGATGGAATTCGTGGGATCGGTCGTCACCGGCGTCGTCGCGCTGACGCAGACGCTGGAGGATGGGCGCACGCAGATGGTGGGCCTGCTGTTGCCCAGCGATTTCCTGGGCCGCCCCAACCGAGAGATCGCCGCCTATAACGCCACCGCGGCCACCAAGGTCGTGCTGTGCTGCTTCCGCCGCAAGCCGTTCGAACAGATGATGCGCAGCACGCCCCATGTCGCGCATCGTCTGCTGGAAATGACGCTGGACGAACTGGACGCGGCGCGGGAATGGATGCTGCTTCTGGGCCGCAAGACCGCGCGTGAAAAGATCGCCTCCTTCATCGCCATCATCGCCCGGCGCGAAGCCGCGCTGCACAAGCGCGATCCGGGCGGGCGGATGCAGATCGACCTGCCCCTGACGCGCGAGGCGATGGCCGATTACCTGGGCCTGACCCTGGAAACCGTCAGCCGCCAGATCAGCGCGCTGAAGCGCGAGGGCGTGATCGAACTGGTGGGCAAGCGCGCCATCATCCTGCCCGACTTCAGCCGCCTGGTCGAGGAATCGGGCGACGATTCGGATGGCGGATACTTCAGCTAGGACCAGTCGGCCGGGATCTTCGGCATCGCGCGGACCAAGGCCTGCGTATGGTCGTGCCGGGGTGCGTCGATGATGCGGTCGGGCGGGCCTTCCTCGACGATGCGGCCTGCCTGCATGACCAGGATGCGGTCGGTGATGCCGCGCACCACCGACAGGTCGTGGCTGATGAACAGATAGGCCAGCCCGTGATCGGCCTGCAACCGCGCCAGCAGGTCCAGCACCTGCGCGCGGACCTGCACGTCAAGGGCGCTGACGGCCTCGTCCAGGACGATCAGGGACGGGCGGATGATCAGGGCCCGGGCGATCGCCAGGCGCTGCCGCTGGCCGCCCGAGAATTCGTGGATGAACTTGCGGGCATCGTTGGGGTGCAGGCCCACCGATGCCAGGGCCGCGCCGATACGGTCGCGCCAGTCGGCCGGGCGGCCGGTCAGGTGGAAGGGCTCGGCCAGCAGCCGGTCCACCCGCCAGCGGGGATCGAAGCTGCCGAAGGGATCCTGGAACACCGCCTGCATCCGCGCCCGCAGATCGCGCGGCATCCGGTGGCCGGGGCCGACCGACTGTCCGTCAAGCCGGATCTGTCCGGCCTGCAAGGGATCCAGCCCCAGGATCGCGCGGGCGAGGGTCGATTTCCCGCAGCCCGATTCGCCCACAAGGCCGACGCTTTCGCCGCGCCCGATGGTCAGGCCGACCCCATCCAGGGCGCGCAGCCCGCCGTCGGCAGTGCGGTATTCGCGAACGGCCCCCGTCACCTGAAGCAGCGGCCCGGCCGGGGGCGGGGGCTGACGGGTGGGCCGGTGGCCCGAGGCCGTGAACAGTTGCCGCGTATAAGGGTGGCTGCGGCTGCGGAACACGGCTTCGGTCGGACCGCTTTCCACGATCCGGCCGGCCTGCATCACGGCGACCCGGTCGGCCATGCCCGCCACCACGGCCAGGTCATGGGTGATCAACAGCAGCGTCATGCCGTCCTGGCGCACCAGATCCCGCAGCAGATCCAGGATCCGCGCCTGGGTGGTCACGTCCAGGGCGGTGGTGGGTTCGTCCGCGATCAGCAGATCGGGGCGCAGGGCAATCGCCATGGCGATGGCGACCCGCTGGCGCTGCCCGCCCGACAATTCGTGGGGATAAAGCGTCAGCGGAAAGCGGGGCGCGGGCAGGCCGACCCGGTCCAGCCCTTCGCGTGCGCGGGCCAGGGCGGCAGGGCGATCCAGGCCTTCGTGGATGCGCAGCACCTCGGCCACCTGGTCGCCGATGGTCATCAGCGGGTTCAGCGCCGTCATGGGTTCCTGGAAGATCATTCCGATACGCTTGCCGCGCAAGGCGCGCATGGCGCGTTCGGGCAGCGCAAGCAGGTTCGTCCCGTCCAGCAGCACCTTGCCCGATGTCGCCGTTCGTTCCGGCAGCAGCCCCATGATCGCAAGGGCCGTCATCGACTTGCCGCTGCCGGATTCGCCCACCAGGCCCGTGATGCCCGGTTGCAGATCCAGCGACACCCTGTCCAGGACAGGCCATCCGCCGATGGACAGGGACAGATCCTCCAGGCGGATCACCGCAGCACCCGCAGCCGGGGATCCAGGGCGTCGCGCAACCCGTCGCCCAGCAGGTTCAGGCCCAGAACCGTCAGCACGATGCACAGACCGGGGATGACGGCCACATGCGGGGCCAGCGTGACCATGGTCTGCGCCTCGGCCAGCATCCGGCCCCAGCTTGGCGTGGGGGGCTGCGCGCCAAGGCCCACATAGGACAGCCCGGCCTCGGCCAGGATGCCCAGGCTGAACTGGATCGTGGCCTGCACGATCAGCAGGCTGGCAATGTTGGGCAGGACATGCTGCAGGCTGATCAATGCCCGGCCCTTGCCTGCCACCTGTGCCGCGCGGATGTAATCCAGCGTCCAGATGGGCAGCGCCGCACCCCGCGCGACGCGGGCAAAGACCGGGATGTTGAAGATGCCGATGGCGATGATGGCATTCACCGCCGAGGGGCCGAAGACCGCCGTGATCAGGATCGCGATCACCAGGGACGGAAAGGCGAAGACCAGGTCGTTGCCGCGCATCACCAGATCGTCGGGCCAGCGGTCCCGATGCGCCGCCGCCAGCAAGCCCAGCGGCACCCCCAGCCCCATGCCGATGGCAACCGCCACAAGCGCCACGACCATCGAGGTCTGCGCCCCCCGCATCGCCATCGACAGAATGTCCCGGCCCAGATGGTCGGTGCCGAACCAATGCGCGGGCGATGGCGGCAGCAGCTTGTCGGCGATGGCAAGCCGGGCGATGTCATGGGGCGTCCAGAAGGCCGACAGCACCGCCGCCGCCAGCGCCAGCCCCGCCAGCATGGCACCCAGGATCAGCCCCGTTCTCATGCGCGGCGCAGCCGGGGGTCCACGGCGGCATAGGCCAGATCGACCAGAAAGGTCACGGCGATCACGGCGGCCACCAGCACAAGCACCGCAGACTGCACCACGATCAGGTCGCGCTGCGTGATCGCCTGGAAGATCATCCGCCCCAGCCCGGGCAGGTAGAACACGTTCTCGATGATGATGGCGCCCGCCAGAAGAAAGCTGAACTGCATCCCCAGGATGGTCAGCACCGGGATCAGCGCATTGCGCAGGGCATGGCGGCGCAGGGTCTGGCCGCGTGACAGCCCCTTGGCGCGGGCGGTGCGGATGTAATCCTGGCCCATCGTCTCGACCAGGGACGACCGCAGGACGCGCGCCAGGATCGCGGCCTGGGGCAGGGCCAGGGCGATGGCGGGCAGCATCAGGGAACGCAGCGCGGCCAGGGGATCGGACCATCCCGGAAACCCGCCTGCGGGCAGCCAGCGCAGGTGAACGGCAAAGACCAGGACCAGCAGCATCGCCAGCCAGAAATTCGGCAGCGCGATGCCCAGATGCGCCGCCCCCATCGCCAGCCCGTCGCCCACACGGCCCCGCTGTGCCGCCGCGTGAAGCCCGACCGGCAGGGCCAGGGCCACGGCCAGCACAAGCGCCAGGACCGCCAGGGGCAGCGACACCTGCAACCGTTCCCCGATCATCGGCGCGACCGGGGTCTTGTAGGTGAAGCTGGTGCCGAAATCCCCCTGCAGGATCGCGCCCAGCCAGGCCGCGTATCGCAAGGGCAGGGGATCGTCCAAGCCCATCTGCTGGCGCAGCGCGGCCAGGGTTTCGGGCTGGGCGCCAGTGCCCAGCATGAAGCTGGCCGGATCGCCCGGCACCAGTTCCACCACCGAAAAGATCACGACCGAGGCGGCAAGCAGGCTTGCCCCCATCACGATCGTCCGGCGCAGAAGGTATCGCAGCATGGCGGCCTTGCTATCCTGCCGCGCCGGGACGGTAAAGCGTCAGCCTGCCTCGCCGCGCGGATACCAGTTGGCGATGACCACCTGGCTGCCCGCGTCAGACGCCCCGACCAGGCGCGCGAATTCCTGAACGTCGCTGCCCCGGTGGTGATAGGGAAAGACCGAGACGGGCCGGAAATCGGCCACCGCATCCGCCGCCTGCTGGACGGTCATGGTATAGGGCAGGTTCATCGGCAGAAAGGCGACGTGGATGTTTTCCAGGGCGCGCATCTCGGGCGTGTCCTCGGTGTCGCCGGCGATATAGAACCGCTTGCCGCCGATGGTCAGGACATAGCCGTTGTCGCGCCCCTGGGGGTGGAACTGCTGCTTGTCGGGGCTGGTGTTATAGGCGGGCACGGCCTCGATCCCGATGCCGATGGCCTGGGCCTGGTCGCCATTGGCCATGGCGGTGGCGCGGGACTGCATCTCGGCGGGCAGCATCGCGTGGACGGCCGGGTTGGCGATGATCGCCACGGCGGGCAGGGCCTGCAGGGTCGGCAGGTCGTAATGGTCGCCATGCTCATGCGTGATCAGGATCAGCGTGGGCTGCGGCATGCCGGCATACAGATCCGCGCCGCCGACCGGATCGACATAGATCACGCCGCCCGGCGTCTCGACCACCATCGAGGCGTGATCGACCGGATGGAACACGACCTGCCCGCCTTCGACCGGATAAACGAACGAGGTTTGCGCGGCGGCGGTCTGGGCAAGGGTGATGCGAGGCATGAGGGTCACGCTGGCTGCGGCAAGACCCAGCATCAGGCTGGCGCGGCGGCTGAGGATCATGTTGATTCTCCGGAACAAGAGTGATGGGAACGGGGTGGAACACGGATGGTGGCGACGGGGTTCCCCTTGCGCCGTGACGCGGGTTAAGACGACGGGACGGCAGGACCGGGGGAAAACGATGACGCATCTGTGGCTGCGGGCCGAAAGCCGCCCGAACGAGGATCGGACAGGCATCACCCCCGACGGCGTGGCGGCGCTGATCGCCAAGGGCTTCATCGTCACGGTCGAGGACAGCCCCCGCCGGGTGTTTGCGACAGACGCCTATGCCCGCGCAGGGGCCGCCATCGCGCCCCAGGGAAGCTGGCCCACGGCCCCCGACGACGCCATCGTCTTCGGCCTGAAGGAACTGCCCGAAGACGGAATGCCCCTGCGCCATCGGCACATCATGTTCGGCCATGCCTTCAAGGGCCAGCCCGCGGGACAGGTGCTGCTGCGCCGGTTCCTGGCAGGGGGCGGCACGCTCTATGATCTGGAATACCTGACGGACGACGCGGGCCACCGCCTGGCCGCCTTCGGCTATTGGGCGGGCTATGCGGGGGCCGCCGTCAGCCTGAGGGCCTGGGCGGCACAGCAGGGGGGCGGCATCTGCGCCTCCATCCACGCTTATGCCGACAAGGACCTGTTGCTGGACGAATTGCGCGCGCAACTGGACGCCACGGGCCGCCCGCGCCCGCAGGCTCTGGTGATCGGCGCAAAGGGACGCGTCGGGACGGGCGCGGCGGATCTGCTGGTGGCCCTGGGCGTGCCCGTCACCCGCTGGGACATGGCGGAAACCGCGCATGGCGGCCCCTTCCCGGAAGTGCTGGTCCATGACCTGTTCATCAACGCGATCCTGGCCCAGCCCGGCGCGCCGGTCTTCGTCCCCGCAAGGGCGGTGGCGCCAGGGCGGCGGCTGACGGTGATCGGCGACGTGGCCTGCGATCCGACCAGCGATTTTTCCCCGATCAAGGTCTATGACCGCACGACAAGCTGGGACCAGCCGGTCTTGCGCGTGGCCGAACAGCCGCCGCTGGACGTCATGGCCATCGACAACCTGCCGTCCATGCTGCCGCGCGAAAGTTCCGAAGATTATGCCGCCCAGTTGATGCCGGTGCTGATGCAGCTTGACCGGATCGACGAAGGCCCCTGGGGCAGGGCCGGGGCGCTGTTCCGAGACCATCGAGACCGCCTGACATAGACGTGATGGGCCGTGTCGGAACGGGGGTGGGGAACGCGTGTTGGACGGGCATCCCTGTCATCTGCACGAGGACTGCATGTTCATCCGCCTGACGACTTTTGCCGCTTCGGCAAGCCTGCTGGCCACCGGCGCGCTTGCGCAGGATTTCAATGCCGCGCCGCCGAATGCCCCTGATCAGCAGCCCGCCTTCGAAAACCAGACCCGCGCGCCCGTGCTGGCGGGCGACGTGGCGCTGAACCAGACCGTCATCGCGGATGGGCTGGATCATCCCTGGGGCCTGGCCGAACTGCCGGACGGAAGCTGGCTGGTGACGGAACGCGCGGGAAACCTGCGGCTGGTGGGGGCGGACGGCATCCTGTCCGATCCGATCGGCGGACTGCCCGAGCTTGACACCCGCGACCAGGGCGGCCTTCTGGACGTGACCGTGGCCGATGATTTCGCCGACACGCGCCGCGTCTGGATCAGCTTTGCCCAGCCCCGCGAAGACGGCAAGACCGCCACCGCCGTCGCGACCGGCACCCTGTCGCCGGACAACAGCACCCTGGAAGGGACCGAGGTCATCTGGCAGCAGCAGCCCGCCTGGGATTCGACCAAGCATTACGGATCGGTCCTGATCCATGACGGGCAGGGCGGGCTGTTCGTGACCACCGGCGAACGCTCGGTCCCCGATGCGCGCGTCTATTCCCAGAATGTCACAACCACGCTGGGCAAGGTGGTCCGCATCGACCCCGAAACCGGCGCGCCGATGGGCGATCCCGGCGTGGCCGAGGCGCTGCCCGAGATCTGGTCCTGGGGTCATCGCAACATCCAGGGCGCGGCGCTTGACGGCCAGGGCAGGCTGTGGACCATCGAACACGGTCCCAAGGGCGGCGACGAATTGAACCTGCCCCAGGCGGGCCGCAACTATGGCTGGCCGCGCGTGACCTATGGCGTGGAATACAGCGGCGACCCGGTCGAGGAAGGCGTCACCCAGATGGAGGGCACCGAACAACCCGTCTATTACTGGGATCCGGTGATCGCGCCCGGCCAGATGACCTTCTATGACGGCGAGATGTTCCCCGACTGGCAGGGCGACCTGCTGATCGGCGGGATGAAGTCGAACGACCTCGTGCGCCTGGAACTGGACGGCGACCGGGTGACCGGCGAGGCGCGCCACCTGCAAGGCATCGGCCGCGTGAGAGAGGTCGAGGTCGCCCGCGACGGCGCCCTGATGCTGCTGACCGATGAAGACAACGGCCGCCTGATCCGCGTCACCCCGGCGCAGAGCGACAGCTAGAACGCCTCAGACCGGGCGGGTCACGTCGTCCTCGGCATCCTCGGGCGAGATGCCGAGGGCTTCCAGCCCCGATTCCAGCAGATCGGCCAGGCCGGGTTCGCCCATCAGGTAATCCTCGGTGGGGGTGGTGCGCTCGATCCGGGCGGTCTCGATGGCCTCCTCAAGCTCCTCGGGCTCGAAGCTTTCGCGCCCGATCCACATGACCGCCACCAAGGATGCCTGCTCATCCTCGTTCAGGTTGGCGATGAAGTCGTGCAGTTCGGACCGGACGCCGTGCTGCGGCCTGCTGCCCGAATGCGCCCAGGGGTTGACGCCGCTGTCGTATTCGCGGGCGCGGATGATGATATGGGCGATCTTGTCGGGGCTGATCTGCAGCATGGTTGGCTCCTTCGCTGGCGCGACTGTCGCGCCGTTCGGGGCGCCGGTCAATCCTTGCGTCCGAACAGCCTTTCGATGTCGGACAGGCGCAGCTTCACCCAGGTCGGGCGGCCATGGTTGCACTGGCCGGACCGGGGCGTGCGCTCCATCTCGCGCAGCAGGGCGTTCATTTCGTCGGCGCTCATGCGCCGCCCCGACCGCACCGATCCGTGGCAGGCCATCGAGGACAGCACCGCGTCAAGCCGCCCGCGCAGGCGGTCGGAGGCGCCCTGATCCGCCAGATCGTCCAGGATGTCGCGGATCAGGGCGCGGGCGTCCAGACGGGCCAGCATGGCCGGCGTTTCCCGCACCGCGACCGCACCCCCGCCGAAGGGTTCGATGACCAGCCCAAGTTCGGCAAGATCGCCCGCGATGGACAGGATGCGCGCGGCATCGGCATCCGGCAGTTCCACGATCTCCGGGATCAGCAGGGCCTGGCGGGCGATGCCCGTCGCGGCAGCCTGGACCTTCAGGCGTTCATAGACCAGCCGTTCATGCGCCGCGTGCTGATCGACGATGACAAGCCCGTCTTCGGTCTGCGCGATGATGTAGTTTTCGTGGATCTGCGCCCGTGCGGCCCCCAGGGGGGCATCGAGGGGCGCGGCGCTTTCCTCCTCGGCACGGGCCGAGGGGGCCTCGGCAAATCCCATCGTGGGGGCTTGCAGATCCAGGCTGGCGCGGATCGCCGTGGCCGAGGGGCGATAGTCCATCTGATAGGTGCGCGGGGCGGCAGGGGCAGGGGCGGCGGCGGGTTCGGCCCGGAAGGCCGCCAGCGTCGCGTCGCCCATCGTGGATGACGCGCGATGCCCGGCCGTCGCCAGCCCGTGCCGCAAGGCGCTGACCACCAGCCCCCGCGCGCCTTGCGGGTCGCGGAAACGCACCTCGGCCTTGGCGGGATGGACGTTCACATCGACAAGCTGCGGGTCGCAGGCAAGATATAGCACCGCCGCAGGATGGCGCCCGGATGCCAGCACGTCCATGTAACCCGCCCGCAGCGCCCCGGTCAGCAGCTTGTCCCGTACCGGCCTGCCGTTGACATAGACATGCTGCGCCACCGCCGCCCCGCGCGAATAGGTGGGCAGTGCCGCAAGCCCCGAAAGCCGCAGCCCGTCGCGTTCGGCGTCAAGGGGGATCGCATTGTCGATGAAATCCTGGCCCATGACGCGCGACAGGCGGATTGTCAGGGCGTCGAACAATTCGCCTTGTTCGGCATCGGCGCGAAAGATCTCCTTGCCATCGGCGTTCAGGGTGAAGCCCACGAAGGGTTCGGCCATGGCCAGGCGGCGGACGCATTCGGCCACCGCCATCGTCTCGGCCCGGTCGCCGCGCAGGAATTTCAGACGCGCGGGGGTGGCGAAGAACAGGTCGCGCAGTTCGACCACCGTGCCGGGATTGGCGGCGGCGGGCCGCACCGGCGCGGCGCGCCCGCCTTCCACCGCGATCACCGCGCCCTCCCCGCCCCGCATCCGCGAGGTGATCGTCAGCCGTCCGACCGCACCCAGCGAGGGCAGCGCCTCGCCCCGGAAGCCGAAGCTGCGGATCGCCAGAAGGTCGGTGCCGTCGATCTTGCTGGTCGCATGGCGCGACAGGGCCAGGGGCAGATCCTCGGGCGCCATGCCGCAGCCGTCGTCGCAAACCCGGATCAGCCGCTTGCCGCCGTCCTGGATGGCGATGTCGATGCGGCTGGCCCCCGCATCCAGGGCGTTTTCCACCAGTTCCTTGACCGCCGATGCAGGCCGTTCGACCACCTCGCCCGCCGCGATGCGGTTGGCGACGGCTTCGTCCAACTGGCGGATCACGGGCCGGATATGGGGGGCATGGCTGTTCATGCCCCCAAATCTAGCAGCCACCGTCCCCTGTCGCCAGCGATTCTAGTTGGTGGGGGCAGGATCTGTTCCGGCGATCCCCTCGGGGCGGCCGACCAGCACGAAGCGCAGATCGTCGGCATCCGGCAGGCGGCCCGCCACGCGCTTGACGTCCTCCGCCGTCACCGCCTCGACCTTGGCGTTGCGGGTGTTCACATAGTCGATGGGAAAGCCGATCAGCTGCATCCCGGCCAGGATGCCCGCGATGCTGCCGTTGCCGTCGAAGCGCAAGGGGTATTCGCCCGTCAGATAGGTCTTGGCATCGTTCAATTCCTGGTCCGTGACGCCGCCTTCGGCCATGCGGTCCCATTCCTGGCGGATCAGATCGACCGCCTGTCCGGTGGTGGCGTTCGATCCCGCCATGCCGCCCTGCCAGGTCTGGCCGTAAACGCCGGTCGCCAGCGTCGTGCCGACGCCATAGGTCAGGCCGCGCTTTTCGCGGATCTCCTCCATCAGGCGGGAACTGAAGCCGCCGCCGCCCAGGATGTGGTTGGCGACAAAGGCCGCGAAGTAATCGGGATCGTCGATGGCAAGGCCCGGACCGGCAAAGCTGACGACCGTCTGGGGGCTGTCCCAGTCGATTACCGTGACCCCGCCCGTCAGTTGCAGGTCCGCCGGTTGCGGCAGCGGCGCGGTGCCCTGTTCCGGCAGGCCCCCCAGCACGGTGTCCAGAAGCTGGCCCAGTTCTTCGGACGTGATGTCGCCCGCCGCACCCACCACCACGCGGTCGCGGGCCAATACGCGGTTCTTGGCCGCGACCAGATCCTGCCGCGTCAGGGCCGCCACCGAATCCATGGTCCCGTTGATCGAGGTGGCATAGGGATGGTCGCCCCAGGCTTGGCGCGCCATTTCCTTGGCGGCGATGGATTGCGGATCGGTCGCCTCGGACCGGATGATCGACTGCACCTGCGCGCGGACGCGTTCGATGGCGTCGTCGTCGAAGCGGGGCTGGGTCAGCGCCTCGGCCAGAAGGGCCGCGGCCTCGTCGCGGTTCTCGTTCAGGGCGCGCATCCCCACGGTCAGCGCGTCGTCGCCCACGTCAAAGGAAAACTGCGCGCCCAGCCCCTCGACCGCCTGGGCGAAGGCCACCGAATCGCGGTTGCCCGCGCCTTCCTCCAGTGTGGCGGTCATCAGGTTGATGGCGCCGCGCTTTCCTTCGGCGTCCAGGCTGGCGCCGCCCTTGAAGGAAAACTGCACCGCGACGAAGGGGATGCTGTCGTCCTGGACAAGCCAGGCCTTGATGCCGCCGGGCGAGGTGACGTCCTGGATGTCGATGGCATGGGCGGGAACCGCCAGAACGGCAAGGAAAAGGGCAATGGCGGCGCGGATCATCCTTGCACCTCGGGGCTGGGGGTGTCGGTGGGGGCGGGTACTTCGGCGGCGGCGGGTGCCGGCTCGGCCGGCAGCAGCCAGCCGGTGACGCTGGCCTTGCTGTCCAGAACGGTCCTGGCCACCCTCATCACGTCATCGGCCGTGACGGCGGCCAGGATGTCGGGCCAGTCGTTCACGTCCTGGACCGAGAGCCCGGTCGCCAGGCCCTGCCCATAGTCATAGGCCCGGCCATGCGCCGAATCGAGCTTGTAGACCCGCGCGGCCTCGATCTGCGTCTTCACGCGGTCCAGGTCGGCAGGGTCGGGGCCGGTTTCCAGGAAGCGGGTCAGGACCTTGTCCAGTTCCGCCTCGGCTTCCTCGGGCGTCATGCCGTCGGCGGGAACAAGAGAGATGCCGAAGCTGGTCGGATCGACGGAAAAGCCGTCATAGCCCGCGTTCACCCACAGCGCCTTGCCCTGCATGGCCAGCTCGCGACCCAGGATCGAGGTCTGCATCGACCCGCCCAGCAGTTCCGCCAGAACCGTCAGCGCGGCGGCATCCGCCTGGTCGCCGGGGTTGCGCTCGGGCGCGATGTAGCTGCGCGACATCACCGGCTGGGGGACGCGGGGATCGCTCATCTCCATCCGGCGGGGCGACCGCTGGGTGGGTTCCTGGGGGCGGATGCGCGGCTCTGCCTCTCCTTTCGCGGGGATCGGGCCATAGTATTGCCCGGCCAGTTCGCGGGCGCGTTCAGGGGTCACGTCGCCCGCCAGGATCAGGATCGCCTCGTTCGGGGAATAATGGTTGTCATACCATTCCAGCGCATCCTCGCGCGTCAGGCCCTCCATCTCGGCGCGCCAGCCGATGACGGGGCGGCCATAAGGGTGGTTATAGTAAAGCGTGGCATAGCGTTCCTCGGCGAACAGGGATCCGGGGTCGCTGTCCACCCGCTGGGCGCGCTCCTCCAGCACGACCTGGCGTTCGGCCTGCCAGTCATCCTCGCCGATGCGCAGGTTGGCCATGCGGTCGGCCTCCATCTCCATCACCAGGGGCAGGCGATCGGAGGCGATGCGCTGGAAATAGGCGGTGTAGTCATAGGAGGTGAAGGCGTTGTCCATGCCGCCATTGGCGGTCACGGTCTTCGACAGCTCGCCCGGTTCCAGCTTGTCGGTGCCCTTGAACATCAGGTGTTCCAGATAATGGGCGATGCCCGATTTGCCGGGCGGCTCGTCCGCCGATCCGATCCGATACCAGACCATCTGGACCACGACCGGGGCGCGATGATCCTGGATCACCACGGTTTCCAGTCCGTTCGGAAGGGTGAAATGGGTGATGCCGTTATTCTCGGGGGTGGTCGTCTCGGCCAGGACGGGCATCGCGCCCAGGGTCAAGGCCAGCAGCGCGGGCAGGGTCGGTCGAAGCATGGGGGCGAAACCTCCTTGGTCGAGGCAAATCTGACCAATGACGGCAGGCCGCGCAACCTGTCACACGCTAATGTGTCGCGACAGTGATGGGCAGGGACAGGGGGCCATGCGCCTGAAGCCCAGACTTCCAGGCAACGGGACCGTCGATGCGGATGCTTTCCGTGCGGTCCAGAAGGGCCGTGAACAGCACCTCCATGTTCAGCCGCGCCAGGTTGTTGCCCAGGCAGACATGGGGACCCGCGCCAAAGGCAAGGTGCAGGTTCGGCCTGCGCCCGACATCGAAGCGGTCGGGATCTGGGAAGGCATCGGGGTCACGGTTGGCGCTGGCGTAAAGCAGCCCGAAGGTCGTTCCCCTGGGCCAGTCCTGACCGCAGATCGCCAGATCCTCGGACGCATGGCGGTGAAAGAAGACCAGCGGCGGGGCAAAGCGGAACATCTCCTGCACGGCCAGGGGCATCAGGCCGGGATCGGCGCGCAGACGCGCAATCTGGTCGGGATGGGCCAGCAGCGCATGAAGCCCGCTGCCCATCACGTCGATGGTCGATCCATGCCCGGCGTGCAGGATCTGCATGACGGTCGCGATCAGTTCGTCATGGGTCAGAAGCCCCGCATCCTCGGCCCCGATCATTGCCGACATCAGGTCGTCGCCCGGCCGGGCCTTGCGCGCGGCATGAAGGTCCTGCAGCGCGTCATGGAACAAGCGCACCGCGTCCTCGGCCCGCGCCTTGCGATCGGGGGTGCGGCGGCTCACGTCGAAATAGCTGACGGTTTCCTCGGACCACAGGGTCATCTGCGGGGCAAGCGCGGGATCGGTGCCGATCAGATGGCCGATCACCTGCCCCGGCAGATGGGCGGCAAGATCCGCGATGAAGTCGAAGCGACCCTGCGGGATCAGCCGGTCCAGCGCAGCATCGGCCCACCCGGTGACGAAGGGACGCAGGCTTTCCAGCCGCGTCTTGGTGAAGAAGGGAAACACCGCGCGCCGCAACCGGTCGTGATCCGGCCCGTCCAGTTCCAGCATCGAGGTCTGCACGAAGCGTTCGTGGAACGGCATGTCGTGGAAATTCTCGGCCATCTGGATCCGCCGCCTTTCCTCGGGCGGAAGAAAGGCGGTGCCCCGGACCATGCGGCGGTCCGATGCGATGGCGCGCACGTCGTCGAAGCGGGACGCCAGGCGAAAGCCCTGCCAGTCGGGCAGGCCGGGCGTCGCCCGCAGGCGGGCGTAATGCGGCCAGGGATCCTTGCCGAAACCGGGCTGCGCCGGATCGAAATGCGCCGTCATTCCTCGACGGGCGCGGGAGAGGTCTGGGTGATCGCACCAGCCCGCTGCCAACGTTGCTGTTCGGCCTGCGAATCAAGCGCCAGGGGGCGATAGGCGCGCTGATAGACGGTGGTGCCGAACAGCGCCTCCAGCGGGCGGCGCTTGTTGCGCAACCGCCATTCGGCATCCGCGTCCGCCAGGCGTTCGCGGATGGCGGGATCGGTGCCGCGGCGCGTGGCATGGGCGACCAGGGCACCATCCGCCGCGGCGATGCCCTGGTCGGACAGGCGCGCCGGATTGCCGCCCAGGGCCGCGACCGCATCGGCGCTGGGGTTCGGATCGGTCATGTTGGCCCCGCCCGGCGTAGGGGCGGGCAGCAGCGCCAGATCGGGCGGCATGGTCAGGGGGCGGGTGGGCAGGATGGCGAATTCGTCCGGGCTGTTCTGACCGGTTTCGATGTTCATCAACTGGTTGCTGCCGCAGGCCGAAAGCCCCATGACGGCCGCTGCCGCGATGCCCCTGACGAAAGCCTGCATGTCCTGTCCCCTCGTTTCTTGCGCCCCGTTCTAGCCGGATTTGCCGGTCCCGTCACGGGGATTGTCCGAGGCCTTGGCGCGCGGCTTGCGGGCAGGCGCCACGGGGTCCTTCTTCTGCGGCACCAGAACCAGCCCGATGGCCCCCGCGAAGATGGCGATATCGGCCACGTTGAAGCTGTAGGGGTTCTGCCAGCCGGGCAGCGACATGTTCAGGAAATCCGCGACCGCGCCGTAAAGCAGCCGGTCGATCACGTTGCCCAGGGCGCCGCCGATCAGCAGCCCCGCCGCGATGCGGGCCAGCTTTCCGGCATCGGCGCGCCAGATCCAGATCCAGACCCAGACCACGATGGCCAGCGCCACGGCGATCAGGACCCAGCGCATCACATCGGTGTCCGACGCCATCAGCCCGAAATTGACGCCCTGGTTCCAGGCCATGCGCAGGTTCAGCCAGGGCGGCAGCACGTCGATCTCGCGCAGCCGGTCCAGTTGCAGCACATGGACGACCCAGTATTTCAGCACCTGATCGACCACGAAGATCGTGGTCGCGATCCAGATCACCAGCCGCATGTCGGTCCGGGGCGGGGGCGCGGGCTTTTTCGGCGCGCGCGGGCGCCGCGCCTTGGGCGCCGGTCTGGACGGCGCCGGGGGCGGCGGGTCAAGGGGCAGTTCCTGCTGCATCAGTGCCGGAAATGCCGCTGGCCGGTAAAGACCATCGCCAGGCCCAGGCGGTTGGCCGCCGCGATCACCTCGTCGTCGCGCATCGACCCGCCCGGCTGGATCACGGCGCGGGCGCCGGCTTCCGCCAAGGCCTCGATCCCGTCGGCAAAGGGGAAGAAGGCATCCGATGCCACGACCGCGCCGATGGTCAGGGGCTGGCCCAGGCCAAGCGCCTCGGCCATGTCCTCGGACTTGCGGCGGCCGATGCGGGTGCTGTCCACGCGGCTCATCTGGCCTGCGCCGATGCCCACGGTGGCGCGGTCCTTCGCATAGACGATGGCGTTCGACTTGACGTGCTTGGCGACGGTCCAGGCGAACAGCATGTCGCGCAGTTCCGCATCATCCGGCTGGCGGTCGCTGACGACCTTCAGGTCGGACAGGCCCACATGGCCGTTGTCGCGGCCCTGCACCAGGAAGCCGCCCGCGACCTGGCGGAAGGACAGGCCGGGCGCCCGCGGATCGGGCAGCCCGCCCGTGGTCAGCAGGCGCAGGTTCTTCTTGGCGGCGAAGATGCGCTTGGCGTCCTCGTCGGCATCGGGGGCGATGACGACCTCGGTGAAGATCCTGGCGATCTCCTCGGCGGTGGGGCCGTCCAGCACCTGGTTCAGCGCGATGATCCCCCCGAAGGCCGATGTGCGGTCGCAGTCGAAGGCGCGCTTGTAGGCTTCCAGCGCCGTTTCGCCCCGCGCCACGCCGCAGGGATTGGCGTGCTTGATGATCGCGCAGGCCGCGCCTTCGGCGGGGTCGAATTCCGCGACCAGTTCGAAGGCCGCATCGGTGTCGTTGATGTTGTTGTAGGACAGCTCCTTGCCCTGCCACTGCTTCGCGGTGGCGACGCCGGGGCGGTTGTCCCCGGTAACATAGAAGGCCGCCTGCTGGTGCGGGTTCTCGCCATAGCGCAGGGGCTGGGCCAGCGTGCCCGCGAATGCGCGGCGACGGGGCGTTTCCTGGCCGATGGCGCTTGCCAGCCATGTCGAAACCGCCGCGTCATAGGCGGCGGTGCGGGCATAGGCGATCTGCGCCTGGCGCTGGCGGAAGGCCAGCGTGGTGCGGTCGTCATTGGCGTCCAGTTCGGCCAGCAGCGCATCGTAATCCTGGACATCCACGATCACGGTGACGAAGCCGTGGTTCTTGGCCGCCGCGCGGATCATCGCGGGGCCGCCGATGTCGATATTCTCGATGCAGTCGTCATGGGACGCGCCCTTGGCGACCGTTTCCTCGAAGGGATAAAGGTTGACCACCAGCAGGTCGATGGGTCCGATGCCGTGGGCCTCCATCGCGGCCTGATGTTCGGAATTGTCGCGCAGCGCCAGCAGGCCGCCATGGACGACCGGGTGCAGCGTCTTGACGCGGCCGTCCATCATTTCCGGGAAACCCGTGACATCGGCCACGTCGATCACCGTCAGCCCCGCCTCGCGCAGCGTCCTGGCGCTGCCGCCGGTGGACAGGATCTCGATCCCCCGCGCGTCCAGCTTGCGGGCGAAGTCGATCAGCCCGGTCTTGTCGGAAACGGAAATCAGCGCGCGTCTGATCGGCACGGGATGGGACATGGGGGCCTCGCATCTGGTTTGCGGTCGCTTAGCGCCATGCGGGCCGAAGGTCCAGTGGCGAAGCCGGGGGCGCTTCGCCCCCCGGACCCCCCGAGGATATTTGCACCAGCGTGAAGGAACGTCTTCATTCTGGCCCAAATATCCCGGGGTGAATTGGCCGCAGGCCAAGAGGGGCAGCGCCCCTTGTCCTATCCGGCCTTGCGCAACCGTGCCATGAAGAAGCCGTCCAACCCGCCCCGGTCCGCCCAATGGTCGGGCCGGGTGCGCAAACCGCCTTCGGGCGTGATCCAGTCCAGTTCGATCCCCGGAAGAACCGGCTCCTCGACCCTCAGCCCCGGATGGCGGGCCAGGGCCGCGGCGACCTGCGCCTCGCCTTCGTCGGGCAGCAGGGAGCAGACGGCATAGACCAGGCGCCCGCCCGGCGGCAGCAGCGACAGGGCATGGTCGATCAGCCGCGATTGCAGGTCGATCAGCGCGGGGATGCCCGATCCGTCGCGCAGGAAGGGCAGGTCAGGGTGGCGGCGGATCGTGCCGGTGGCCGAACAGGGCGCGTCCAGCAGGACCGCATCCAGAGGGCCATCGGGCCGCCATTCCAGCGCGTCGGCCGCGACCAGTTCCGCCGCCAGGCCGCAGCGGCGCAGGTTCTCGGCCACGCGCTTGAGGCGGGCAGGGCTGATGTCCACGGCCGTCACCTGCGCCCCTGCCGCGGCCAGTTGCAGCGTCTTGCCGCCCGGCGCGGCACAAAGGTCCGCGATGCGTTCGCCCGCCTGCGGGTCCAGCAGGCGCACCGGCAGGGCGGCGGCGGCATCCTGGACCCACCAGTCGCCGGTAGCAAAGCCCGGAAGCGCAGACACCTGCGCGGGGCCGTGGATGCGCCATGATCCGGTCGGCAGCAGGTCGGCACCCTCGACCGAAATGCCCGGCTTCGGCGTCAAATCCAGCGGTGCGCCGGCCTGGTGCGCGGCCTCGATGGCGAGGGCGGCCTCCTCTCCATAGGCGAGGGCGACGGGGCCGCGCAGCCAGGCGGGCATCGGTTGCGGCGGCAGGTCGGCCCAGCCCCGGTGCGCCGCCACCTTGCGCAGCACGGCGTTGACCATGCCTGCCGCGGCCTGCCCCTTCTGGCCCAGCCCGCGCGTCAGGGTGACGGCGGCATCGACAACGCCATGCGCCGCGCCCTCCAATTCCAGAAGCTCGATCGTGGCCAGGCGCAGGATGTCGGCGACCTGGGGACTGGGCTTGCGGCTGACATAACCCGCGATCACCGCATCGGCGCGGGACTGGTGGCGCAGCACGGCGGCCGCAAGGCGCGCGGCACGGGCCTGGTCCTGCGGCGCCAGCGCCTTCAGCGCGCCCGCCTGATCCGACAGGGACAGCCCGTCCCGCACCCCGGCCAGCAGGCGCAATGCGCCCGACCGTGCCATATCCATGCCCCGCTTTGCCAAATCGCTTTCCTTCACCTAAGTCTTGTTGGAAGACTGACCCGGACCCCTTACCCCCGGATGGGAGATCTTTCCATGAGCGAACAGCCCCCGATGGACCGCACCGACCTGCCGCCCGCCGCACAGCGCGCCCTGGCCGAGGCTGCCGAGCGCCGCAAGGCCGCCGCAGAGGCCCAGCCCCTGCCCGTCGAATACGGCGGCCGCGAGGGCCCCGAACCCGTGCGATACGGCGATTACGAAAAGAACGGCCTCGCGGTGGATTTCTGAGAATGGATTGGCTGCGCGCGCCCGCCGCCCAGCAGGGCCGTGCGATCATGGCGGGTCTTCTGGATCCCATCGACCAGTCCGAGGCCTATCTGGCCGCGATCAAGGCCCATCTTGACGCGGGGCGCATCTATGCCCGCGTGACGGATGTGCGCGCCCGGTCCGAATCGGTCGCCGCCCATGACCGCGCCAAGCTGGAACTGCGGCGCGGGCTTCTGGACGGCGTGGCGATCAGCTGGAAGGACAACATCGACAGCGGCGGCACCGTGACCGAGGCCGGATCCAGGCTGCTGGAAGGCCGGGTGCCGCGCAAGGATGCCATCGTGCTGGCACGCGCGGCGCGGCAGGGCACGATCTGCCTGGGCAAGACCCATATGACGGAACTGGCCTTTTCCGGCCTGGGCCTGAACCCGAACACCGCGACGCCGCCCAATGCGCTGGACCCGGATCTTGCGCCTGGCGGGTCGTCCTCCGGGGCGGCGGTGTCGGTGGCGCTGGGACTGGCGGCGGCGGCGATCGGGTCCGATACCGGCGGATCGCTGCGTGTGCCGGCCGCCTGGAACGATCTGGTGGGCTTCAAGCCCAGCCATGATTCGCTGCCCGAGAAGGGCGTGGTGCCCCTGTGCCGCAAATTCGACATCGTCGGTCCCATCGCCCGCACGGTCGAGGATTGCGCCGAACTATTCGCGCTGATGTCCGGGACCAAGGCGGCCGACCTGCGGGGCGCCGATATCGCGGGACGGCGGCTGATGGTTCTGGACGGCGTGCCCTTCGCCGATGCCGAGGAAGGCCCGGTCGCCGCCTTCGAGGACGCGGTGGACCGGCTGGCCCGCGCGGGCGCGCAGATCCAGCGCGTGCCCAGCGATTGGGTCGCCAAGGCGATGCCCTTGTCGGCGGCGCTGTTCGCGCCCGAGGCCTATGGCATCTGGCGCGCGCAGATCGAGGATGCGCCCGAACTGATGTGGAAGCCGATCCTGGACCGGTTCCGCAGCGGCGCGGATGTCAGCGCCTCGGATTACGTGGCGGCCTGGGAAAGCCTGGTCCGCATCCGCCGCAAATGGATCAAGGAGGTGGCCTCGGCCCATGACGCGATCCTGCTGCCCACGGTGCCGATCCTGCCGCCGAACGCCGCGCGGCTGATGGAGGACGAGGCCGAGTTCGTGCGCGCGAACCTGCTGACCCTGCGCAACACCCGCATCGGCAATCTTCTGGGCCTGCCGGTCTGCACCCTGCCGACCGGGCATCCCGCCTGCGGTATCTCGATCATGGGCCATGCGGGCCGGGACGGACATCTTCTGCATGTGGCGGCAGGGGCCGAGGCTGCCCTGGCGGTGGCCTGACCGGCTGGGCAGGGGGCCTTGGCGCCCCTTTCCCGCCCTTGGCCCGATCAACCCCCAGGATGTTTTGCCCAGGCGAGTGGCCGGCTTTCGCTGGACGCAAGGGCACGATCACGCTAATGTTTTCCGGTAATAAACGGGGCCGAAGACCCTGGAAGCGAGGCAGAATGGCGATCCCCGAGCGGTTCTCGAACCTGCCGGAGTATGCGTTTCCGCGTTTGCGGGCGCTGCTGTCCGGCATCGAGCCGGGTTTGAAGCACGGCGAATCCCCGACGGTCCTGACCATCGGAGAGCCGCGCCATGCCATGCCGGACTTCGTGGCCGAGGTGATGGCCGCCAATATCGGGGGATTCGCGAAATATCCGCCGAACGAGGGCACGCCCGGCCTGCTGTCGGCCATCGGCGATTGGCTGGGCAGCCGTTACGGCCTGGATGTGGCGCCCGACCGGATCATGGCGCTGAACGGCACGCGCGAAGGGCTGTTCAACGCGGCTCTGGCGCTGTGCCCCGAAAGGAAGAACGGCGGGCGGCCGGCGATCCTGATTCCGAATCCCTTCTATCAGGTCTATGCGGTCGCAGCCGCCGCCGTTCAGGCCGAACCCGTCTTCGTCCCCGCCACGCCGGACACCGGCAACCTGCCCGATTATGCGTCGCTTGCGCCCGAAGTCCTGGACCGCACCGCCATCGCCTATCTGTGTTCGCCCGCCAATCCGCAGGGGGCGATCGCGGACCGGGATTATCTGGAACAGCTGATCGCGCTTGCCGACCGGCACGATTTCCTGGTCTTCGCCGACGAATGCTATTCCGAGATCTGGCGCGAATCCCCGCCGCCCGGCGCCCTGGCCGTAGCGACCGCGATGGGACTGGCCGACCGGGTGGTGATCTTCAATTCGTTGTCCAAGCGGTCCAACCTGCCCGGGCTGCGGTCGGGCTTCGTGGCGGGAAGCGCCGCGAATATCGCCCAGATCCGCCGCCTTCGCGCCTATGCGGGCGCGCCCCTGTCGCTGCCCGCCCAGGCCGTCAGCGAGGCCGCCTGGCGGGACGAGGCGCATGTGGCGGTCAGCCGCGACCTTTACCGGCAGAAATACGAGATCGCCGACCGGGTGCTGGGCAACGTGCCGGGATACCGCCCCATCCAGGGCGGGTTCTTCCTGTGGCTGCCCGTCGCAGATGGCGAGGACGCGGCCAGGACCCTGTGGGCGCAGGCGGGGATCCAGGTGCTGCCGGGCGCCTATCTCTCGCGCGAGGTCGGCGGGCACAATCCCGGCAAGGGCTTCATCCGGGTCGCCCTGGTGGCGGATGCGGAGCAGACGGAAACGGCGCTGCGGCGGCTGCGCGCGGTGGTGTATGATGGAACGACGGACGGGGAAGGCTAGGGACCATGGCAAGCTGGCAGGCAAAACACCGCGATCCGCTGTTCGACCAGTCCACGCAGGCGGCGCTGGAACGGCGCGGCAAGGAATTGCTGGGCGCGGGGCTGGTCACTGTCGGCATCCTGATCGCCCTGATGCTGGCAAGCTGGTCGCCCGAGGATCCCAGCTTCCTGTCGGCCACCGACGAGCCTGCGCAGAACATGCTGGGCAGCTTCGGCGCCTATGTCGCATCCCCCCTGATGATGATCGCGGGCCATGGTTCCTGGATGCTTGTCGTCGCCGCCCTGGTCTGGGGCCTGCGCTTCATGCTGCACCGGGGCGAAGACCGCTTCATGCGCGCGCTGTTCACCCCCATCGCGGCGGCGCTTGCCTCGGTCTATTGCAGCACGCTGGTGCCGGCCGATGCCTGGGAACAGACCTATGGCCTGGGCGGGCATTTCGGCGACATGGTCATGGGCGCGATGCTGAACCTTCTGCCGGTCAAGGCGCAGATCGGGATCCGCGTGGCGGGGCTGGTCGTCGCCCTGGGAACGCTGGCGATGGCGGCCTTCGTCCTGGGCTTCGAGCGGAGGGAACTGCGCGTCTTCTGGCGCCGCTTCGTGGTCGGGCTGCTGACGGCCCATGATCTGGCGATGCGCGGCATCGGCCAGGGCGCCGCCGCCTCGGCGGGGTTGAAGGGCCGCCTGGCCGCCCGGCGCGAGGCCAGGGCGGACGAGCCCTCCCCGCGTGCCCCGGTCGTGGCCCGGCGCAAGTCGGCTGCCCCCGTCTTCGAGCTTGAGGAAGACCTGCCCGAGCCCGAACTGATCGAACGCGATGCCGATTATGACGGCGATGCCCCTTCGGCCGAGGAGGTCCAGGGCCGCATCAGCGACGCGATCCGCACCCGGTCGGGCAAGCCTTCGGTCCTGGCGGTCGTGGCCGCCCGCCTGGCGCGCGAAACCCCCCGAGAGACTGCCGATGAACCCGCCGCCGAGGCGGCACCCGTCGCCATGCCGCCGCTGAAGAAGGCTGCGCCGGCGCGGCCTGCGCCCCTGGCCGAACCCGACCTGCCGTTCGAGGAGGTGCTGAACACCTATGAACGCCCGCCGCTGGCGCTGCTGACCATGCCATCAGCCAGCGACCAGCAGACCGTGTCCGAGGAGGTGTTGATGGAAAACGCCCGGATGCTGGAGGCGGTGCTGGACGATTACGGCGTCAAGGGCCAGATCACCGAGGTCCGGCCCGGCCCGGTCGTCACGCTTTACGAACTGGAACCTGCGCCGGGCCTGAAGGCATCCCGCGTGATCGGCCTGTCCGACGACATCGCCCGGTCCATGTCGGCCCTGTCGGCGCGCGTCAGCACGGTGCCGGGCCGCACCGTGATCGGGATCGAACTGCCCAATGCCCGGCGCGAAAAGGTGCTGCTGCGCGAGATCCTGGCATCCCGCGCCTTCGGCGACGGCACGCAGCCCCTGCCGCTGGCCCTGGGCAAGGACATCGGCGGCGATCCGGTCGTGGCGAACCTGGCCAAGATGCCCCACCTGCTGATCGCCGGGACCACCGGTTCGGGCAAGTCGGTGGCGATCAACACCATGATCCTGTCGCTGCTCTACAAGCTGACGCCGGACGAATGCCGGCTGATCATGATCGACCCCAAGATGCTGGAGCTGTCGGTCTATGACGGCATCCCGCATCTGCTGTCCCCCGTCGTCACCGACCCGAAAAAGGCCGTGGTCGCGCTGAAATGGGTCGTGGGCGAGATGGAGGAGCGTTACCGCAAGATGTCCAAGATGGGCGTCAGGAACATCGAGGGTTACAACGGCCGCGTCCGCGAGGCGCTGTCCAGGAACGAGATGTTCAAGCGCACCGTCCAGACCGGCTTCGACGAGGATACCGGAGAGCCGATCTTCGAGACCGAGGAGTTCAAGCCCGAGACCTTCCCCTATATCGTCGTCATCGTGGACGAGATGGCCGACCTGATGATGGTCGCGGGGAAAGAGATCGAGGCCTGCATCCAGCGCCTGGCGCAGATGGCGCGGGCATCCGGCATCCACCTGATCATGGCGACGCAGCGTCCATCCGTCGATGTGATCACCGGCACGATCAAGGCGAACTTCCCGACCCGGATCAGCTTCCAGGTCACCTCGAAGATCGACAGCCGCACCATCCTGGGCGAACAGGGGGCCGAGCAGCTGCTGGGCCAGGGCGACATGCTGTATATGGGCAACGGCGCGCGGATCACCCGCATCCACGGCCCCTTCGTCAGCGACGAGGAGGTGGAGGAGGTCGTGACCCATCTGAAATCCTTCGGCCCGCCGTCCTACAAGTCGGGCGTGGTCGAGGGTCCCGAGGACGAGGTGGCATCCGACATCGATGCGGTGCTGGGCCTGGGCGGCGGCGATGGCGGGGACGACGCGCTGTATGACCAGGCGGTGATGATCGTCGCCAAGGACCGCAAGTGTTCCACCAGCTATATCCAGCGCAAGCTTGCCATCGGCTATAACAAGGCCGCGCGCCTGGTCGAGCAGATGGAGGAACAAGGCGTGGTCTCGGCCGCCAACCATGTCGGCAAGCGCGAGGTGCTGGTCCCCGAGCTGTGAGGCGGCGGCATCTATCGCCGCTGATACGGGCGCGTCCTTCGCAGAAGTGACGGCAGGGACAGCGCCAGCAGCAGGGCGGCCAGCGGAAGGGCGAAATAGAAGCCCATAACAAGATAGCCCGTGGCGCCCACCACCCCGCCCAGGACATAGGCCCCCACCAGGAAGACCAGGATGCGCAGCTTTTCCCGGTCTTCCTTCACCCCGCTTTCCGGCCAAAGCCGGCCATAGATCGCGCGTCCGGATTCGATCCCGATATCCGTGATCATCCCGGTCGCATGGGTGGTCCTTATCCTGGCGCCCGATATCTTGGTGATCGTGGCGTTCTGCATCCCCATGATGCCGCAAAGCCAGGCAAGGGCGAAAATCCGGCCGGTTTCGGTCGTGAACGCCCCGGCAAGGGCAAAGCAGGCAAGGCAGGTTCCCTGCACCGCCAGCGGAAGCGCGAAATGCTTTCCCTTTCTGCGTTCCCTTGCCCAGTTGACCAGAACGGCGCTGATGGCGGCACCCGTGGTGAAGGAAGCGATCGCCAGAACCGCTGTCACCAGGACGACCAGGTTCCCCACGACCAGATTGTCCGCGATCTGCGAAAGATAGCCCGTCATGTGCGACGTGTATTGCGCCAGGGCGAAGAAGCCCCCGGCATTCGAGGCCCCGGCGACAAGCGCCAGAAACAGCGCCAGCCCATAGTCGCGTCCCTGCGACCGCCGGTGGCCGACAAGCAACCTTGCCGCCACAAGCTGTCTGGAGAGATGCCTTGAACGCGTCATCGGTGTTCCCTGCCGAAAAAGGCCGAATTGGCATCGGCTTCGCCGCCAAGAGTGTCGGCGCGCCCTTGCCGCAGCAAGCCCAAACAGACAGGTGGCGCGGGCCGCCGGTGCTGCGGGTCCATTCGCTGGGCATGGCCCCCGCCTGTTCCGCATGTGGCCTGCCACCTCAGTCTCTGGATTGCGGAAGCGGCAGGCGGTATATCCATCTCATGACCCTCTGGACACTCCATTTCCTGAACGCGCGGCACGATCTGACGCGGATCCTGTCCGAAACCCGGCAGGCCAGCCGCGAGGCTGTGGCGCGGGCCGCGGGCCATGCCGCGTTGCCGGATTTCGACCTGGTCGTCCGTGCGCATCGGGACCGGTCCCCCGATGGCGCGGTCCAGGGCCATTGCCCCGCGCCCGGCATCATCGAGATCGCCGTGACCCCCGACCGCTTCGACCCTGTCCAGTTCAGCCGCGCCTTGATCCGCCAGATCGCGCATCTGCTCCGCCAGGAGGGGCCGGGCCATGGCCGGTCCCTGGGCGAGGTGCTGGTCAGCGAGGGATTGGCCGGGCATTTCGTGCTGCAGGTCATGGGCGGTCCGCCCGACGGCCTTGACACCGTGCGGCCCGCGCAAGGTGCGATGCGGCAGGCGATGAACGAATGGGCGCGGCGCGATTACGATCATGGCCGCTGGTTCGGGGGCAAGGGCGATCTGCGCCGCGGCACCGGGCACGGCCTGGGCCACCGGATGATCGCCGAGCATCTGGCCCAGGCCGGCGGCGATACGGCCGCGTCCCTGGCGACCGCGCCGGCCGAGCCGTTCCGCCAGATCCTGCGCCGGATCGCGGCTGCCGGGGGTCAGGCCGAGGCGGAACCCTCAGAAGGCTGACGGACGAGGGCTGCGGCCCATGGCCATCCAGCCGCCCATGACCAGCCCGGCCAAGGCGCCGCCCAGATGCGCTTCCCAGGCGATCGACGGCATCAGCACGGTCAGCGCCACGTTCAGCACCACCATCACCGCCACCCCGCGCCACAACTGCCCCAAGGGGCGCCGGCGGCGCCAGCCGGTCACGGCGGCATAGCCCACAAGCGCGCCCGCCAGCCCGAAGATCGCGCCCGACGCGCCGATCATCGGCCCGCCATCCGGGGCCATCAGCCCAAACAGCAGCGCCGCCGCAACCTGGGTCACGGCATAGACCAGGGCCATGCGCTGCGGGCCGATCAGCCGGTTCAGTTCCCGCGCAAGCGCCACCAGCGACAGCATGTTCATGGCCAGGTGCAGCAGCCCGGCATGAAGAAAGCCATAGGTGACGAAGACAGACAGGAGATGGCCGGGAAACACCCCGTGCCCCGCCCACAGGATCGGCGACCAGAAGCCGCCGAAGATCACCACGGCCTGCCGCACGACGGGATAGCCCAGCAGATCCGCAAGCATGGTCAGCGCCTGGACCCCGCAGCACAGCACGATCACGGCCTTGACCCACCAGGGCAGCCGGGGAGCCGATGATTCCAGAAAGCTGTGATGATCGGTCTGGGCCACCATCAATCAGCCTTGATCTGGCGGGCCTCGGACACCAGCATGATGGGGATTCCCGCACGGATCGGGAAGGCAAGTCCCGCCGTCCTGGACACCAGTTCCTGCCGCGCCGCGTCATAGGACAGGGTCGCGTGGGTCACCGGGCAGACAAGCGCCTCGAGCATGTGGCGGTCGAAGGGGGGCGGGGTCTGGCTCATTGCAGTCGTTCCTCGTTGTCGCCGCCATGAAGGGCGAATTCGATCAGCCCTTGCAGCAGTTCGCGCCGGTCGGCCAGGGAGGGGCTTTCCAGAAGCGCCTGCTTGTCGCCGGGCGAGAAGGGCAGGGCCATCGCCAGGGAATTGATCAGCGCCTCGTCCGGGGCCTCGGCGGCGGCATCCCAGTCGGTCGAAAGCTCGTGCGATTCCATGTAGCGGCGCAGCAGGGGAAACAGGGCGTCGCGATCCAGCGACGGATCCTCCTCGGACCCCTTCAGGTCGCGGCCGAAGGACGACCAGTCCACCTCGGCCATCAGATAGGGGGTGAAACCCTCCTGCACCTCGGTCAGGCGGAACCGCGACACCGCCAGAAGCGAGATCATCTGCCGCCCGTCGTCGGTTTCCGAAAAGGCCACCACCCTGCCCGCGCAGCCGATCGCCGCAAGGCCCTCGCCCTCGGGCTGGATCAGGCCGATCAGGCGGTGATCGGTCTTCAACGCGTCGTCCAGCATCTGCAGATAGCGCGGTTCGAAGACATGCAGCGGGATCCGCGCGCGCGGCATCAGCACGGCCCCCGCCAGGGGGAACAGGGGGATGCGCGCGGGCAGGTCGAAGCGGAACCGCATCGGATCAGGCGAAGATCATGGACGACAGGCGGCGGCGGCCCTTTTGCACCAGCGGATCGTTGGGCTTGAGGCTGTCGAAGATGGTGAACAGCTGCGCCTTGGCCGCGCCTTCGTTCCAGTCGCGGTCACGGCGGAAGCTGTCCAGAAGGATGTCGATGGCGTCTTCCACCCGGCCTGCGGCGTGCAGGGCCTGGGCATATTCCAGCCGCGCCTGCTGGTCGTCGGGATCGGCATCGACGCGGGCTTGCAGGGCATCCAGCGGCCCGGCCTTGGCGGCCTGGCGGGCCAGGTGCAACTGGGCGCGTGCGGCCTCGACCGGGGCACTGGTCGCGGCGGGGGCGGGAATCGCGTCAAGGGCGGCCTGCGCGGCATCCGCGTCGCCCGCGGCCAGATGGGCGCGGACCAGGCCCGCCCAGGCATCGTTGCTGGAGGGATCTTCCTCGGCAATGGCAGCAAAGGTTTCGACGGCGTCGGTGAAGGCGCCTTCGGCCAGCATCTGTTCGGCCGCGGCAAGCGCATCGGCCAGGCCGCCGTCATCGCCGGACAGGGCCGCCAGCTTGTCCACGAACTGCTTGATCTGGCTTTGCGGAATCGCGCCCTGGAAGGCATCGACCGGCTGGCCCTGGAAGAAGGCGTAAACCGTGGGGATCGACTGCACGCGCAGTTGCGCGGCGATCATCTGGTTCTCGTCCACGTTCACCTTGGCCATGCGGACGCGGCCCTTGTGGCGCGCGACCTCGGCCTCGAGTTGCGGGCCGAGCGTCTTGCAGGGGCCGCACCAGGGTGCCCAGAAATCGACGATCACCGGCACCTGCATCGAGGCCTGCACGACCTCGGCCATGAAGTTCGCCTCGGTCACGTCCTTGATGAAGTCGGTGGGTTTGGGGGCGTCGGTGGCGCCGTCAAAGAGCATGGTCATGGAATCCCCAAAGGTTCGGGTCAAACTGTTGGGCGCAATATGGGGGCTGGGGCGTCCAAGGGGAAGGGTTGTTTGGGGCGGCAAGGCTGGGGGACTTCACGTCCCCCAGACCCCCTGTGGGATATTTGCGCCAAAGTGAAGGGATCAGAGATCGAAGGAAGCCAGCACCGGCACATGGTCGCTGGGCTGTTCCCATCCCCGGCAAGGGCGCAGGATGCGGCTGGCATGGGCGGCGTTGGCGATGTCCTGGCTGGCCCAGATATGGTCCAGGCGGCGGCCCTTGTCGGCGGTGTCCCAGTCCTTGGCGCGATAGCTCCACCAGGAATAAAGCAGCCCGGACGGAATGTCCTGGCGCGTCACGTCCACCCACTTGCCCGCGTCCTGCGCCGACAGCAGGTGATCGACCTCGACAGGGGTGTGGCTGATGATCTTCAGCATCTGCTTGTGCGACCAGACGTCTTCTTCCAGGGGCGCGATGTTCAGGTCGCCCACCAGGATCGACTTGCGGGGGTTGTCGGCATGGAAGACGTCGCGCATCTCGGCCACGAAATCCAGCTTCTGGCCGAACTTCTCGTTCACGGTGCGGTCGGGGATGTCGCCGCCCGCGGGCACATACATGTTGTGGATCGTCACGCCGTTTTCCAGCCGCGCCGCGACATGGCGGGCATGGCCCAGGCTGGCATAGTCGCGGTCGCCCGCATCCGTGATCGGCAGGCGCGACAGGATCGCCACGCCGTTATAGCCCTTCTGCCCGCGCGCGACGATATGGTGGTAGCCAAGCGCCCGGAACTGCTCCAGGGGGATCTTGTCCACCGGCGACTTGCATTCCTGAAGGCAGAGCACGTCCGGCGCTTCCTCGCGCAGGAAGCGGGCGACGAGGCCTTCGCGCAGGCGGACCGAGTTGATGTTCCAGGTGGCGACGGTGAACATGGGCAGGCTCCTTTGGCGGGGGACCCTAGCCTCGGGGGCGGCCGGTGTCGAGTTGACGCAAGGGCAGGAAAATGCCGCGCCCGTTCCGTCACGGCTTGGTGATCGGGGTAACTGCCGCTAAGCAATGCCATCGGCAATGGGGGACAGGATGCGATTGACGGTGGACGAGGCTTTGGCGCGCGGCGGGGCCGGGCGATTCCAGTGGCGGCTTCTGGGTATCTTCGGGCTGGTCTGGGCAGCCGACGCGATGCAGGTGATCGCGGTGGGCTTTGCGGCACCATCCGTCGCCGCCACCTTCGGACTGGACCGCATCACCGCCTTCCAGATCGGCACGGTGTTCTTTGCGGGCATGTTCCTGGGCGCCTTTGCCTTTGGACGCATCGCCGACCGCATCGGGCGGCGCAACATCCTGGTGCTGACGGTGGGCATGGACGCGATCTTCGGGCTGGCGTCGGTCTTTGCGCAGGATTTCACGCTGCTTCTGGTGCTGCGCTTCCTGACGGGCGTTGCCGTGGGGGGCACGCTGCCCGTGGATTACGCGATGATGGCGGAATTCCTGCCGCCCCGGAACCGGGGCCGCTGGCTGGTCTGGCTGGAAGGATTCTGGGCCGTGGGCACCATCGTCGTGGCCCTGACCGCATGGATCGCCGTGGCGCAGGGGGCGGTGGCGCCTTGGCGCTGGATCTTCGCGGTGGCCGCGATCCCCGCGCTGATCGGGATCTTTCTTCGCATGTGGGTGCCGGAATCGCCCATGTACCTGATCCGCAAGGGGGATGCCGCCGGGGCCAAGGCGGTGATCGACCGGGTGCTGGTCACAAACGGGATGCAGGCGCTGCCGCGCGATGCGGAACTGGTTCCCGCGCCGGTGCCGACCGGGGCCGAGGCCTCGATCTTTTCGGATCTGCTGCGGGCGCGGACCATCGGCGTGCTGGCGGTGTGGTTCCTGGTGTCGCTGTCCTATTACGGCGTCTTCGTCTGGGTGCCGAACCAGCTTGCGACCGAGGGCTTCGGCTTCGTGCGCGGATACGAATTCCTGGTGGTGCTGGCCCTGGCGCAGGTGCCGGGCTATGCACTTGCCGCCTGGGGGGTCGAGGCCGTGGGGCGCCGCGCCACGCTGCTGGGTTTCCTGCTGCTCAGCGCCGCCGGTTGCGCGCTGTTCACGGTGGCGACCGGCACCGCGATGGTCGCCACCGCGCTGATCCTGATGAGCTTTGCGCTGCTGGGCACCTGGGGCGCGCTTTACGCCTTCACGCCCGAGCTTTACCCCACCCACCTGCGCGGCACCGGCATGGGCACCGCCAGCGCCATGGCGCGGCTGGGCGGGATCCTGGCGCCCAGCCTGCTGGCCTTTGTCTTCGCCAAGGGCTTCGGCTTCGCCATCGGCGTCTTCGCGGCGCTGCTGCTGCTGGGCGCGCTTGCGCTGCTGCTGGTCAAGGCCGAGACGCGCGACCAGGCCATCGCCTGAAACCCGACGCCCCCGCCGCCCGTTGGCCCGTGATTCACCGGAGGATGAAACATGGGCCAACTGGTCAACGGCGTCTGGAAGGACGAATGGTACGACACGGGATCAAGCGGCGGCGAATTCGTCCGCGACACGTCCAAGCACCGCAACTGGGTCACGCCTGACGGCAGCCCCGGTCCGACCGGCGAGGGCGGCTTCAAGGCGGAAAGCGGGCGATACCACCTCTATGTCTCCTATGCCTGTCCCTGGGCGCATCGGACGCTGATCTTCCGGGCGCTGAAGGGGCTGGAGGATCACATCGACGTGTCGGCCGTCCACCCCGACATGCTGTGGAACGGCTGGGAATTCCGCACCGATTTCGACGGCGCGACCGGCGACCGGCTGTTCGGAGAGCCGTATCTCTACAAGCTTTATCTGCGTGCCGATCCCCAGGCTTCGGGGCGGGTGACGGTGCCGGTCCTGTGGGATCGCGACACCGACCGGATCGTGTCGAACGAAAGCGCCGACATCATCCGCATGTTCAATTCCGCCTTCGACACCATCACCGGCAACAGCGACGACTACTGGCCCGAGGACCTGCGCGATCAGATCGAGCATCTGAACGACCGCATCTATGACACGGTCAACAACGGCGTCTACAAGGCCGGTTTCGCCACCAGCCAGGAGGCTTATGACAAGGCCGTCCACCCCCTGTTCGACAGCCTCGACTGGATCGAGGGGATCCTGGCCCAGCACCGCTATCTTGCAGGCGACCGGCTGACCGAGGCCGACTGGCGCCTGTTCACCACCATCGCCCGCTTCGACGCGGTCTATCACACGCATTTCAAGTGCAACCGCCGCCGGATCGTCGATTACCCGAACCTGTGGGGATGGGCGCGCGATCTGTATCAGATGCCCGGCGTGGCCGAGACGGTGCGGCCCGACCACTTCATGCGCCATTACTATTTCAGCCACGACATGGTGAATCCGCATCGCATCATCCCCATCGGCCCCGATGCGGACTGGACCGCGCCGCATGGGCGGGGATGACAGGACGAAGCCCCGGCGCGGGAAGGCACCGGGGCATCAGAGGGAGGGAGAGAGTGTGACCGCATCCGCCGGCCACTGGGCTTCGGGGGATGAACGCAAAGCCGTGCCGGAGGTTCCAGGGTGTTGTTCCCAACCTGCAACCCCGGTGCGCGGCTGGCATCGTCAGGCGGCGGAAACCCTTGGCAGGGACCTGTCAACCGTCAGATGCCGGGCGCAGTCATCCACGAACTTCGGAACCGTAATGGAAACAAGGACAGATGCTGGCCCAGCAGATCGGGTTGGGATGATGAAGGATGAGACCAGCAAGGATCGGGAGAGGGGCTGACAGACCTGGTGCAGATGATTGCGCGCTGCCTTGCCCCGAAGGCCGCGAAAAAAAACACATCCCCAATAATCTTTCCAGTCAGAGGATTGCAGACACAGGATGGTCGGGTAGGGCCTGATCCGGCGCCTGTCTGTCCCTGATGGCTGCATTCACGGGAACCCCTGCGCATGGATCCGGGTCGCAAGGAAGGTGGCGCTTGCCCGGACTTGCAAAGGGCCCGACATCATGCCAGGCCCTGCAAGGTCGGTCTTGTCCGGTCAGGCCACCAGCCGATAGCCCCCGGATTCCGTCACCAGCAGGCGCGCATTGCTGGGATCGGGTTCGATCTTCTGGCGCAACCGATAGATGTGAGTTTCCAGCGTGTGCGTGGTCACGCCCGCGTTATACCCCCAGACCTCGTGCAGCAGCACGTCGCGGGCCACCACCCCGTCCTGCGCGCGATACAGGAACTTGAGGATGTTGGTTTCCTTCTCGGTCAGGCGGATCTTGCGGTCCTTGCCGTCGATCAGCATCTTCATCGCGGGCTTGAAGGTGTATGGTCCAAGCTGGAAGATCGCGTCCTCGGACTGTTCATGCGTGCGCAGTTGCGCGCGCAGGCGGGCCAGCAGGACCGGGAACTTGAACGGCTTGGTGATATAGTCATTCGCGCCCGCGTCCAGGCCCAGGATCGTGTCGGCATCGGTGTCGTGACCGGTCAGCATCACGATGGGACATTTGACGTTCAGCTTGCGCAGCTTCTTGCACAATTCGCGCCCGTCGGTGTCGGGCAGGCCCACGTCCAGTATCACCAGGTCGAAGATCGCGCCCTTGGCCGCGTCCACGGCGCCCGCGCCGGTGCCGGCCTCGGTCACGTCGAATTCGTCGGTGGCGGTCAGTTGTTCGGCCAGGGCCTCGCGCAGGTCTTCCTCGTCATCGACAAGCAGGATCTTTTTCAGTCCGGGCATGTTGCCTCCTCAATCTCATTGCGCGAGTAGGTGGGCGAGGCTTGCCCGACCGTCCAGCATCATGTCGGAAATCTCACATGGAGTTGTCGGCCGGGGCGCTTATGTTTCAGATTGTTTCAAATTCGCAGGATCGCTGATGAGCCTGATCCCCACCCTGGCCGAAACCGTGTCGCGCGCGCGCAGCGACCTGCGCATGGGGCTGCCGGTGATGATCGGCCCCTGCCTGGTCGCGGCGGTGGAAACCCTGGCGCCCCCGCGGCTGGAGGCGATCCGCGCGCTTGGCCGCCCCGTGCTGGCGCTGACCGAACGGCGGGCCGAGACGCTGAAGGCGCGGGCCTATGACGACGGGCTGGCCCGCGTGATCGTGCCCGACAGTGCCGATCATGCCTGGCTGCGGGCGCTTGCCGATCCCTCGGGCGATTTGATGACGCCGATGAAGGGGCCGCTGTTCACGGAACGCGAAGGCGATGCCACCCCGCATCTTGCGGGGCTTGCGCTGGCGAAGTCCGCGCAGCTTCTGCCCGCCGTGCTGGTGGTTCCGTCCGAACCCCTGCCAAGCCTGACGCAGATCGCCCCCGGCCCCTTGCTGGCGCGGCTGGCGCACGAAGCCGCCCTGGCCCCTGTCGCCGCCGCCAACCTGCCGCTGCTGGCGGCGGAACGGTCGCGGCTGCACATCTTCCGCCCCGACGACGGCGGGGCCGAGCATTACGCCATCGAGATCGGCGATCCGCCCCGCGACGCCCCGGTGCTGGCGCGGCTGCATTCGGCCTGCTTCACCGGCGACGTGCTGGGCAGCCTGAAATGCGATTGCGGCCCGCAACTGCACGCCGCCCTGACGGCGATGGGGCAGGCGGGGCAGGGGGTGCTGCTGTATCTGAACCAGGAAGGGCGCGGCATCGGGCTTGCCAACAAGATGCGTGCCTATGCCCTGCAGAACCAGGGTTTCGACACGGTGCAGGCCAACCACCGGCTGGGGTTCGAGGATGACGAGCGCGATTTCCGCATCGGTGCCGCCCTGCTGCGGCGGATGGGGTTCACGCAAGCCCGGCTGATGACCAACAACCCGCGCAAGGTGGCGATGATGGAAAGCCACGGCATCACCGTGACCGAACGCGTGCCGCTGGTCGTCGGCCGCAACCGCTTCAACGAGGCTTATCTGGACACCAAGGCCGAAAAATCGGGGCATCTGCTGTGAGGCCCGACGATCTGGTCCTGACGCCGCAAGGGGTGCGCTTTCGCGGGCGGGTCTTTCCGTGCAGCATCGGCAAGCGCGGCGTCACCCGCGACAAGCGCGAGGGCGACAAGGCCACGCCTGCCGGGGTGATGCGGATCACGGGGCTGTGGTATCGCCCCGACCGCCTGGCGCGGCCCGCCCCCTGGGCGCGACCCATCGGGCCGGGCGATCTGTGGTGCGACGCGCCGGACCATCCGGGTTACAACCACCATGCCCGCGCACCTTTAAAAGCCAGCCATGAAAAGCTGCGCCGGGCCGATCCGCTTTACGACCTGGTCCTGACGACCGACTGGAACTGGCCCAACGCCGTGCCGGGCCGGGGCTCGGCGATCTTCCTGCATCAATGGCGCCGGCCGGGATACGGGACCGAGGGCTGCATTGCCTTTGCGCGTCCGCACCTGGTCTGGATCGCGCGCCATGCGCGGCCCGGCACGCGGGTGATCGTCCCCTAGAGCGCGTTCCTGGGCATCGGCAGATCGCCCCGGTTATAGGGGCCCCAGTCCGTCACCTCGGGATAGAACTGCTTGCGCCAGGCGCGGACGCGCGGGTTCATGCGCCGCCGCCACCAGGGCGGGACCATCGCCACGAAGGTCATCGCCGGATAGCCCAGGGGCAGTTGCGGCGCCTCGTCCTGCCCATAGGTTTGCAGCAGGGGAAAGCGCCGTTCCGGCTTGTAGTGGTGGTCCGAATGGCGCTGCAGGTTGATCAGCAGCCAGTTCGAGACCCTGTGGCTGGCGTTCCAGCTGTGGCGCGGCAGGATATGTTCATACCGCCCGTCGCCCAGGTGCTTGCGCGTCAGGCCATAGTGTTCGACATAATTCGTCAGTTCCAGTTGCCAGATCGCCACGAAGGCCTGGAAGACGAACAGCCCCAGCCCCTGCAGGCCCCCCAGGGCCAGGGCCAGCAAGACCATCCCCCCTTGCAGCATCCCATAGCGCCAGAACGGATTGCGCCGGTCCCAGGGGCTGCGCCCGGCACGGGCCAGCAACCGCCGTTCGGCCCGCCATGCGCTGCGCGGACCCTGCAGGAGAACGCGCCAGAAGAAGCGATAGAACCCTTCGTTATAGCGCGCCGATACCGCATCGCGCGGGGTCGAGACCCAGGCGTGATGGACCAGCAGATGCTCGGTCCGGAAATGGGAATACAGGGTCGAGGCCAGCAGCAGGTCGCCCATCCAACGTTCCACCGCCCTCTTCTGGTGCAGAAGCTCGTGCGCATAGACCATGCCGATGGTGCCGGACAGAACGCCGATGCCGAAGAACAGGCCCAGCTTTTCCGGCCCCGTCAGATGACCTGCACGGGTCGCATACCAGATGCAGCCGAAGATCGCGGCGAATTGCAGCGGGAACCAGATCACCGTGATGGTCCGGTGCCAGAAAAGCCGCGCGATGTCCGTCCGGGGGTCGGGATTGGCGCCACTCGTGCCCAGTACGCTGTCCAGGGCGGTGGTCAGATACCAGGCATAGGCGGGCAGCAGCATGAACCAGAACCCGCCCCAGGCCGCCGCCACCCCGATCAGCGGCAGCATGACCACGGACATCCAGAAAGGCGCGGCGGGCGGCAATCTGCCTGGGGTTGAATCGCTCATGCCCGCGATCTTATGCGGCGATCTCGGCCCGCGCCATATCCCAGACCTTGCGCATCAGGCCCGGCAGCGCCTCTCGGTCGATATGCCGCAGGGGCACCAGATGGCCGCGCGCGGGCGGCCCGTCCAGATCGCCCAGCATGACCTGAAGGGACAGGTTGAAATGGGTGAAGACATGGCGGACATGGCCGATTTCCCGCCACTGCGCCCCGCCCGGCGGCGGCAGGTCGCGCCCGTCCCAATGGGCCGAGGGGAAGGCCAGCGTGCCGCCCAGAAGGCCCTTGGCCGGGCGTTCCTCGAACAGCACCGCGTCGCCTTGGCGGGCGACCCAGGCGATGCCGGTCCGGTCGGGCTTGGCGGCTTTCGGCGCCTTGCGGGGCAGGCTGGCGGCGATGCCCTGGGCACGGGCATCGCAGTCGTGGATCAGCGGGCAGATGCCGCAGGCCGGGCTGCGGGGCGTGCAGATGGTCGCGCCCAGGTCCATCATCGCCTGCGCGTAATCGCCGGGGCGCGAGCGCGGGGACAGCGTTTCCGCAAGCGCCACCAGTTCGGGCTTGGCGGCGGGCAGGGGCGTTTCCACCGCGAACAGCCGCGCCACGACGCGTTCGACGTTTCCATCAACCACGGTTTCCGGCGCGTCATGGGCGATCGCCGCGATCGCGGCCGAGGTATAGGCCCCGATCCCCGGCAGCGCCTGCAACCCCTTCCGCGTCTCTGGAAAGCCGCCCTCTGCCGCCACCGCGCGGGCGCAGGCCAGCAGGTTGCGGGCGCGGGCGTAATAGCCAAGCCCGGCCCATTCCGCCATGACCTGCGCGTCGGGCGCGGCCGCCAGATCCTGCACGGTCGGCCACAGCGTCGTGAAGCGTTCAAAATAGGCCTTCACCGCTGCCACCGTGGTCTGTTGCAGCATCACCTCGGACAGCCAGACGCGATACGGGTCGGCCTTGCCGCCGCCCGGGGGCACGCGCCAGGGCAGGACGCGCGCATGGCGGTCGTACCAGTCCAGCAGTCGCGGGGCGATCACCTTGGTGTCACGCAATTATCAGTCCCTCGTTTCCGTTGCCCGGCTTTCATCCGGGAAAGCGTCTGATAAGGATATGGGGGTGATAGCCCGGCAGGCAAAGATGGCACGACCGCCCGACCACAATCCGAAACACATGGCCCGCCGCAGGCGCGGCTTCCAGCAGGCCGCGATCCTGCTGGCCGACCGGGTCCAGAAGGCGGCCGAGGGGCGGGGCTTCGCCATGGCGCGTCTTCTGACCCACTGGCCGGAAATCGCCGGACCCCAGCTTGCGGCCATGACCCGGCCCGTGCGCATCAGCCATGCGCGCACCGGATTCGGCGCGACGCTGACCCTGCTGACGACCGGTCCGACCGCGCCGCTGGTCGAAATGCAGCTGCCGCAACTGCGCGAACGGGTAAACGCCTGCTATGGCTATAACGCCGTGCAGCGCATCGTGCTGACTCAGACGGCGGCAAGCGGATTTGCCGAAGGGCAGGCGGTCTTTGCCGCCGCGCCCCCCAAGGCCGCGCCGCCCGATCCGCAGATCCGCGAACAGGCCGACCTGATCGCCCGCCAGTTCCAGGATCCCACGCTGGCCGAGGCGATGGCCCTGCTGGCTGTGAACATCGCAACCAAACGACACCGGAACCACCGAAAGGATTTTCCATGCTGATCCGTTCTGCCGCCGCCGCCCTGGCGCTTGCCTTTGCCGCCCCCGCCGCCATGGCGCAGGACGCCCCTGCCGCGCAGGCCGAAACGCTGCCGGACATCGCCCTGGGGGCCGAGGACGCGCCGCTGACCATCGTCGAATACGCCAGCTTCACCTGCGGCCATTGCGCCAATTTCCACCAGGAAAACTGGCCGAAGCTGAAGGCGGAATATGTCGATACCGGCAAGGTGAAATTCATCCAGCGCGACGTCTATTTCGACCAGCCGGGCCTGTGGGCGGGCGTCCTGGCCCGCTGCGGCGGGGACGACAAGTACTATGCCGTGTCCAACATGCTGTTCGACGAACAACAGGAATGGCTGGCCGGCGGCACCGGCGAGGAGATCGCGGCCAACCTGCGCAAGATCGGCCTCAAGGCCGGCATGACCGAGGAACAGATGACCGCCTGCTGGGAAGACACCGCCAAGGCCGAACAGTTGATCGCGACCTTCCAGCAGAACGCCAGCGCCGACGGGATCGAGGCCACGCCGACCTTCATCATCGGCGGCGAGAAGGTCCAGAACCAGCCCTGGGACAGCATCAAGGGCGTCATCGACGCCAAGCTGGCCGAAACCAACTGAGCCGCGAATTGGCCCGCCCGCGACCGGGCGGGCCGGTTCATCCGCGGAATTGCTTTTTGATTGTCGGGACAGCATGATCTGCAAGCGTCAGGATGGCGCGTGGCTTACAGGAAAGCTGTCATGATCAGAGAGTTCAGGGAATTCATCGCCCGCGGCAATGTCATCGACCTTGCCGTCGGGATCATCATCGGCGCGGCCTTCACGGCGATCGTGAATTCCCTCGTGGCCGACCTTATAAACCCGATCCTTGGTCTGCTGACGGGCGGGGTGGATTTCACCAACAAGTATTTCGTCCTGTCAGGCAATGTCCCCGAAGGCGCAAGCCTTGCCGCCGCCCGCGATTCGGGTGCGGCAGTCTTTGCCTATGGCGCCTTTGCCATGGCGGTGCTGAACTTCCTGATCATCGCTTGGGCGGTCTTTCTGCTCGTCAAGGCGGTGAACCGGCTGCAACGCATGGCGGTAAGGCCCAAGGAGGAAGTCGCGGCCGGCCCTACGCAAGAAGAATTGCTGGCCCAGATCCGCGACCTGCTGGCGGATCGGACCGCCTGGGCCGACCGTCCCGCGCCGCGGATCTGACCCAAGCGCCGCGCCGGCTTCAGCTTGCCAACACCTGATCGGGCGTGATCGCCTCCAACCCCAATGCCTCGCCCACCGGGGGCGAGGTCAGGCGCCCCTGATGCGTCGACAGGCCCGCGCGCAGGTGGGGATCCTCCAGCACCGCCTGGCGCCAGCCCTTGTCGGCAAGCGCCAGCATGAAGGGCAGCGTCGCGTTTCCCAGCGCCTGGGTCGAGGTCCGCGCCACGGCGCCGGGCATGTTCGCCACGCAGTAATGCACGATCCCGTCCACCTCATAGATGGGGTCCTGGTGGGTCGTCGGGCGCGACGTCTCGAAGCAGCCGCCCTGGTCGATGGCCACATCCACCAGAACCGCGCCGGGCTGCATCGTGCCCAACTGGTCCCGCGACACCAGCTTGGGCGCGGCAGCGCCGGGGATCAGCACCGCGCCGATCACCATGTCGGCCCTGCGGATCAGGTCGGCCGTGGCGGCCGCGTTCGAATATTGCGTGGTCAGCCGCCCCATGAAGATGTCGTCGAGATATGACAGCCGCGCCACCGAACGGTCCGTGACCGTCACATTGGCGCCCATGCCCACGGCCACCCGTGCCGCCGCCGTGCCGACCACGCCGCCGCCGATGATCACGACATTCGCGGGCCGGACGCCCGGCACCCCGCCCAGCAGCACGCCGCGTCCGCCATTGGCCTTTTGCAGCGCCCAGGCGCCCATCTGCGGGGCCAGTCGTCCCGCGACCTCGGACATCGGCGCCAGCAGGGGCAGCCCGCCGCGCGCATCCGTCACGGTTTCATAGGCGATGGCCGTCACGCCCGAAGCCAGCAGGTCGCGGGTCTGGTCGGGGTCGGGCGCCAGGTGCAGATAGGTGAACAGCATCTGCCCGTCGCGCAGCATCGCGCGTTCGGCGGCCTGCGGTTCCTTGACCTTCACGATCATGTCCGCCGCATCGAAGACGGATTTCGCATCCGGCGCGATGCTGGCCCCTGCGGCCGCATAGTCGTCGTCCGTGAAGCCCGCGCCAAGACCCGCGCCGCTTTCCACGATGACGCCGTGGCCGCGGGACACGGCCTCGGTCGCGGCGGCGGGGGTCAGGCCCACGCGGAATTCCTGCGGCTTGATTTCCCTTGGACAGCCGATCTTCATGTCATCCTCCCCTTGTTTTGGGCCAGTGTGGCACCGGCCTGTCGCAAGGTGCTGCGAAGGTTTGGCCGGATGATCCCGGTCAGCCGCAGAAACCGGTGGAAATCGGCGCGACGGTCGAAGAATATCCCGTCATGTCCGATCTTGATGCAATAGACCGCCGGATCCTGGCCCTTCTTCAGAAAGAGGGTCGAATCAGCAATGCCGAACTGGCGCTGCGGGTGCATCTGTCGCCATCCGCCTGCCACCGCCGCGTCCAGCGGCTTGAGGAGACGGGCGTGATCCACGGCTATGTCGCGCTGCTGGATGCGCGAAAGCTGCGCCGCCAGACCACGGTCTTCGTGGAGATCACCCTGTCCGGCCAGGCGGACGAGGTGCTGGAGGCGTTCGAAAAGGGCGTGCGCGCTATCCCGGACGTGCTGGAATGCCACCTGATGGCGGGGACCGCCGATTACCTGCTGAAGATCGTGGTCGAGGATACCGACGATTTCGCCCGCATCCACCGCCAGCATCTGGCCCGCCTGCCGGGCGTGGCGCAGATGCATTCGTCCTTCGCGCTGCGGACGGTGTTCCGCACGACCGCGATTCCGGTGTGACATGATCCTGGCCCGCCGCCACCTGCTGTCCCTGCTGGCTGCCACCGCGGCCTTGCCGACCCTGGCCCAGGCGCCGCAAGACCCGGTGGACGAGATCATCCATCCCCGCGCCAGCCATTTCCCCTTCGGCCCACTGGACGCGCAATGGCGGATCCATGTGGGCCTTCCCGATGCGCCGCCCCCGCCCCAGGGATATTCGGCGATCCTGTCGCTAGACGGCCGCAAGACCTTTCCGCAATTCTGGCAGCATCGAGAGGCCAGGGCTGCAAAGGCGCCGGTGATCCTGTTCGCCATCGGATACGAAGGTGCCATCCGCCGCTGGCGCGACCTGACCTCGCGTTCGATGAAGCCGGTCCAGCCGATCCTGTTCTATCGCGCGGCCCCTGCCGACCGCCTGACCGGAGGAAGAGAGGCGTTCCTGTCCATGATCGCCGATCAACTGCTGCCCGAACTGGCCCGCCGCTATCCGCTGAACCGGAAGGACATGACCATCTATGGCCATTCGCTGGGCGGGCTGTTCGTCCTGCACGCGCTGTTCACCCGTCCGCATCTGTTCGCCCGCTATGTCGCCGCCGATCCTTCCGTCTGGTGGAACGCAGGCGAATCGCAGCGCGAGGCGCAGGCTTTCGCAGGCGGTGTCGCGGCGGCGGGCGGGATCGTCGATCCGGCGATCCCCGTGATGATCGCGCAGGCGGGACGGGCACGCCAGGGTCATCCCCACGATCCGACATCGCTGATTCGCATCTTGTCGCAGATCCGGGGGATCGAGACCCTGTATCGCTCCTATCCCCAGGAAAATCACGGCTCGCTGATGGCACCATCGACGATGGATGCCCTGGACCTGCATCTGCGCAAGTAGCGGCTCAGGCGGGTGCCGCTTGGGCTTGCAAGGACAGGCCGGCCGCATGGCCGACTGCCAGCGACAGGAACACCATCTCGCCACCGTCCTCGAGAATGCCGACAATTCCGCCGAGTATCGAATAGGCCGGAGTATAGACATGCAGGAAATCGATCGCGGCGGCGCAGAATGCAGCGCCGCCAAGGAAAAGGAACAGCGGAACGGTCAGGCGTCTGATGATGAAGGGGGCCTTGATCCAGCCATAGACCAGCGTTCCGGCAACTGCGATCCCTTCGGCTGCGATGAAGATCAGCTCTCCAGCCCCCGGCGGCAGGTCCAGGCCAGGAGCAATCGCCGCGACCAAGGTCGAAGCAAAGCGTTCGTGCAGTTGGAGGCTGTCGTCCAGCAAGGCAACAACGGAAAAGAGGACAAACCCCAGGAAAATGACCTGTTTGTGCCTGTTCAGCAGCAGCGCTGATAGACCCGCAAGAACAAGCCATTTGATATAATTCAGTATTTCGCCCAAGGCCCAGTCGCGGTCGATGCGCAGGATATCGGGGAAGGTGGCAATTGATCCCTGCAGGAACAGCAAGCCGAGACCTGAATGAAGCAGGATCAGGACGGCATCGGCGATCAAGAACCCCATCAGGATCGGAACGTGAAACCTTGTCCCCGTGTGGCGAGGGATGGCGGCCAATCGGGATATGCCCCGGTTGGAAAAACCGTTTCCTGAACTCATGACACTCATACACCAAAGGGCACCTCGAAAAATTGCGC